>NZ_JAEPRP010000147.1:0-18838 GCF_016652895.1 Ensifer sp. SSB1 | reverse complement strand
CGTTCCACTTGACCTTGCCGTTGATGTTGTTGAAGCAGTTGTTGCAGTCGATGTCCATGTCGCCGCCGTTCCAGCGGCCGCCCCACACACCCCAATCGTCCCAGTCGACGATCGCGGCGAAGGCAGCACCGGTCACAGCACCTGCAAAGAAGGCCGCACCCGGATACCAATAGGCCGGATAGGGTTCGTCATAGTAGCCGATCGGCGCCGGTGCATAATTCGGCTCGTACAGCATCTCCGGCGGATACTGCGGCACGTAGATCGTTTCAGGATTGGCTGCCTGGATGACGACGTTGTCGCCCTCCTGGACCACTTTTACTTTGTCGTCGGACTTGATGATGTTCTTGGCGACCGCCTCGTCACGCAGTTGCTGTATCGCGATCAGCACGTCCTTCTGCTGATTGGCGATCGCATCGCCGAAGGACTGCGTCCACTCGAGGTCTTCGCTCATCATCTTGACGATCTGGGGATAGTTGAGCAGCGAGATGACGCTGCCGTCCCAATCGTCCTTCGGCTTCATGTCGGGCTTCTTCTGGCGTGCCTCGAGGAACCGCTCCGCCTCGACGATCTGCAGCGGATAGAGCGCGGCAGCGGAAATCAGCGCCACCAGCTCGTCTGGATAGAGCGCAATGCGGGCAACCAGGATCTCGAGTTCGTCGTCGCTCAGCGGTTCCGGCGCCGTTTGCTGCTCAGTGGCCGGCGCACTCGCCGTCTGCTGTGCCAAAACTGCCGTGATGGGCGTTGAAACCAGTATCGTCACTGCGCTGCCAAGCGCGATGATCGTTTTCCGGATCATGATTTTCCTCCAAGCACAGAGGGTACTGATTCCCTTAACGAAATTGAACTCACCTCTGCCTCCATTACCGCGGCAGGGCGAGAGGGCAAGTACGCTACAATAATTGTCTTGGGTCAATTATGGGCCGAAGCGTTGCTCCAGGGAAGATACGTAACAGTTACATTGGCGTGCTTTGCGTGATTGCTGTTGCTTCTGTGAAAGGCGCTGGGCATCATCACATGCAAATAGTGATTAGCTTCAGTCGGCTATCCAATCCAAAATCCGAGTAATGGGGGGAGGCAGTATGATTGACTGGTTCGTAAGCACGCTTCGCACATATCCTGAGATTGCAATATTTCTCTCCCTGGCGCTTGGTTACTACTTCGGATCGTTTACGTATAAGGGCCTCGGCCTTGGCGCGGTAACGGCCACGCTGGTTGCCGCCGTCATCATTGGCCAGATCGGGATCACGATTTCGCCGCCTCTCAAGGCCACGTTCTTTCTGATGTTCCTGTTTGCGATCGGCTACGGCGTCGGTCCGCAATTCGTAAGAGGTATCGCGAAGGATGGCATCCCGCAGGCGTTGTTCGCCGTCGTAGTCTGCATATTTTGCCTCGGCGCGCCTTTCGTCGCCGCCAAAGTGGCCGGTTACGATGTCGGTTCCGCACTGGGGCTCTATGCGGGATCGCAGACCATCTCCGCGTCGATGGGCTTGGGAACGGACGCCATCAATCGTCTCGGCCTTGCGCCTGAGGAGACAAAGCGATTGCTGGATGCGATGCCGGTCGCCTATGCAGTTACCTATATTTTCGGCACTGTGGGATCGGCTATCGTTCTAGCCCTTTTTGGACCGGCGCTGCTGGGTATCGACCTGGAGGCTGAGTGCAAGCGCTACGAGGCGGAGCAGGGCGGCAAGAAGGAGGTGGGCGGCGCTGGAACAGCCTGGCATCATTACGAGTTGCGCGCCTATCGCGTTCGGGGGGATGGCCCTGTGGTCGGCAAGACGGTACGAGAGGCCGAATCCCTCATTCCCGAGCAGCGCGTGTTCATCGAGCGCATCCGGCGAGGGTCGAAAATAGAGGAAGCGACAGCGGATATGGTGGTTCAGGCGGGCGACGTTGTTGCCGTTGCCGGCCGCCGTGACGTGTTGGTGGGCCTGATCGGTCAGACTGCGGAAGAGATCGACGATCGCGAACTGTTGGCGGTGCCCATCGAGGGCGTCGACGTCCTGGTGACTGCCAAGGAAGCCAATGGAAAGACGCTGGCCGAACTGGCGCAGTGGCCGACTTCTCGTGGTGTGTTCCTGCGGCGGATCGCCCGTGGCGCAACGGCGACTGAAATCCCCATTCTTCCAAACACGGAGATCCATCGCGGTGACATCCTGACGATTGTCGGACGGACGCAGGATACTTCCGCGGCCGCGAATGCGCTCGGTGTTGCCGACCGCCCGACCGACGTCGCGGATGTTGCGTTTATTGGTGCAGCGATCGCGATCGGTGGCCTGCTCGGTGCGCTCGTATACAAGGTGGGCGATGTGCCGTTTACCTTGTCCACGTCCGGGGGTGCATTGATCTCCGGGCTTTTCTTCGGCTGGTTGCGCTCCGTGCGCCCGAAATTCGGCCGGATACCGACATCGACCGTCTGGTTCATGAATTCGGTCGGCCTAAACGTCTTCATCGCGGTGGTCGGCATCTCCTCCGGCCCTGGTTTTGTCGCCGGCTTGCAGCAGCTTGGCTTCAGCCTGTTCCTCTGGGGCATATTTGCAACGACTGTGCCCCTCGTGCTGGCAATGTATGTCGGAAAGTATGTGTTCCGGTTTCACCCCGCCATTCTGCTGGGATGCTGCTCGGGCGCACGCACGACGACAGCCTCGCTTGGCATGATCAACGATCGCGCCAAGAGCCAAATTCCTGGGCTCGGCTACACTGTGACCTATGCCGTCGGCAACACGCTTCTGACGATCTGGGGCATGGTGCTCGTAATGATGATGACCTAGTCATTTTCGGTTTGAATGGCGGCGCTGCGGCGCCCCCGTCTCTTTGCGAAGAGCCGCTCCTTTCCGGAGATGCGGCCTCGTTTCGGACACCCATGGTGAGTTGTTCGAAGCTTTTAACGGCAGAAGCCGAGACCGGGTTTCGAAATTGGTTCGTCTTATTTTTTGCGTCCATCTTAGCCGCGGCCACTAAGGGAGAACTGCAGATCAGTGGCCGCCGGCAGCCCATATAAAACTGAATTGGGAGCGCGCTATGCCAAGCAAGACCGCACAAGTAGACCAGTTTTTACTCGTCCATTCGGCGCGTGCCGACAACTGGCGTGAGATCACGACGCTGGCAGAGGCCTGGGCCGCCAATCGCGGCGCACGGGCAGCTCTGGAAGCGGCGATCACTGCCGTGGCGCCCGCGGAGGAATACCACGCCTATCCGGGCCGGCGATTGCTTATGGCTCTGACGGAGCGCATCGCCACCAATGATGCGGGCGGGGCAGCAAGGCTTGCGCGGCGTATCTCGAATGGGCTGCTCACTCATTCCTATCGGGGGCGTCAAAGCGAATGGGACGTGCATGACGAGATGTCGGGAACTGAGGTGACCGATATTATGCCGCCGGGAACAGGGGAGGCTAACGGACGCCGGCCCTACTTCGAAGTTCTGTTTGTCAACAGCCAGCCGGCCGCGCGCTGGGAGACGTTCGCAGCGGAGATCCGCAGGCTCCGGCGACCGGAGGACGGTTTTATCTATGAGCCTGTGCTGGTCGGGTCCTTCGAGGATGCCTTCTGCGCCGCCGCCCTGAACCCCGATATCATCGCCGTCGTCCTCGCCGAAGGTTTTCCTTACCGCTCGCGGCACGACGCGCCTGTGCTTCGCTCGGTACTCGATCCGCTTGGGGAAACCGAGGGGCCAGACATGTCGGCGCTCCGCCTGGCACGCAGCTTGAAGCGTATCCGGCCCGAGCTCGACGTCTATCTGCTTTCCGACCGGCAAGTCGAAAAGATCGCCGGAGACCCGACGGCGGATGCGGTGCGGCGTGTGTTCTACGCGGTGGAGGAGCCGCTGGAGATGCATCTTGCCATCCTCGAAGGCGTGCAGGCACGCTATGAAACGCCCTTCTTCGACAATCTGAAGAAATATGCACGACGGCCCATCGGCACATTTCATGCGCTTCCCATCGCCCGCGGCAAATCCGTCTTCAAGTCAGACTGGATCCGCGACATGGGCGAATTCTATGGGCTCAATCTGTTCCTGGCGGAAAGCAGCGCGACGACGGGTGGTCTCGACAGCCTGCTGGAACCTACTGGCACGATCAAGCGTTCGCAGGAGCTCGCGGCCCGCGCCTTCGGCGCTGATCACGTCTTCTTCGTGACCAATGGCACGTCCACTTCCAACAAGATGGCGGTGCAGGCGCTTCTGGCGCCAGGCGACATTGCGGTGGTCGATCGAAACTGCCACAAATCGCACCACTACGGCATGGTTCTGACCGGTGCGCAGCCCTACTACGTCGAAGCGTTCCCGATGACGGAATATTCGATGTACGGCGCCGTGCCGCTTTCGACGATCAAGCGAGCGCTCTTGGCCTTGAGGGCGGAAGGACGCCTCGATCGGCTGAAACTGCTCGACCTCACCAACTGCACTTTCGACGGGCACATGTATAACGTCAGGCGGGTGATGGAGGAATGCCTCGCGATCAAGCCGGACCTTATCTTCCTGTGGGACGAAGCGTGGTCCGGGTTTGCCCGGTTTTCACCCTTCTTGCGTCCACGCACCGCCATGGGCGCCGCAGCCGATATCGAGGACTGGCTGCACGATCCGGCCTCGGTCAGTGCCTATGAAAATCAGCGCGCTGACCTCGGGGATGATCCGTCTGACGAAGCGCTTCTTGCCGCGCGTCTGATCCCGGACCCGAAGCTCGTTCGCCTTCGGGTCTATCAGACCAACTCGACTCACAAGTCCATGTCGGCGATCCGGCAAGGCTCAATGTTGCTGGTCAAGGATGTAGACTTTCACACCGTCGAGGCCCAGTTCCACGAGGCGGTGTTCACGCATGCTTCCACAAGTCCGAACCAGCAGCTGATTGCCAGCCTCGACGTGGCGCGCAGGCAGATGGAGCTCGACGGTTATGGGTTGGTGATGAACGCGATCGAAATCGCGCTCAAGATCCGTCGGGCGATCAACGAGCACCCGCTGATCTCGAAATACTTCCATGTTCTGGGGGCCGATGAGATGATCCCGGCAGAGTATCGCCAGTCAGGGTTCAAGGATTACCTTGCACCTGGCTCTACCTGGGCCACGGCGGTCAAGGCGATGAAGGAGGACGAATTCTACCTCGATCCGACGCGCATGACGCTGGTGTGCGGAACGGCCGGCTTTGATGGAACGCAGTTCAAGGGGCTGCTGGCCAACGAGTACGATATCCAGCTGAACAAGACGTCGCGCAACAGCGTGCTCCTGCAGTCCAACATCAACAATACCCGCAGCGATATCGCGCACCTCGTTCGTGTCCTGGTCGAGATCTGCAATGATATCGAGAAGCGGCTTGTCAACGGCGGAGAGGCCGAGCGTGCAGCTTTTGCGGCACGGGTAAAGTCGCTGATGACCGATGTGCCGGATCTCCCCAACTTCAGTCACTTCCATGAAATGTATCGCGGCGACGCGGGGCGTACGACGCCGGAGGGCGACATGCGAGCCGCCTTCTTCAACGCCTATGACGCCTCCGTGTGCGAGTATGTGCCGCTCATTGGCGCTGAATGCGATCGGCGTCTGAGGGAGGGGCCTGAAATGGTCTCCGCCAACTTCGTTATCCCCTATCCGCCCGGGTTCCCGATCATGGTTCCGGGTCAGGTCCTGACGCAGGAGACAATCGACTTCATGCGTAAACTGGATGTGAAGGAGATCCATGGCTACGAGAAGGCTCGGGGACTGAAGCTCGTCAAACCCGATGCCGTCGCCGCGAAAACGAAGCGTCAGTCAAAAGCACGCTAGCCGCCGCGATGTGGAGGCGCTCCGACGTGGTTTTGTCCGCATGATCAACTTGCGCTTTCTGGGGAGTAGCGCAGCAGCCAGAGCATTTCGACGGGGTGACTGACACCCCGTCGCTGCAGTTCGTAAGAGGTTTTGGGGCGGCAGTGAACACGTCATAGCCTGGGATCTGGGCGAGGGGGAGCAAGTCTGGTCATGATGTGGGTCGAGCAATTCCTGATCAAGTATCCCGAGCTTGCGGTATTTCTTGCGATCAGCATCGGATATCTGATCGGCGGCCTCAAGTTGGGTGGCTTCAGTCTCGGACCGGTTACCGGCTCACTGTTTGCGGGCATCCTGATCGGGCAGTTCGCCGACGTCCCGGTTGCCGGCATGGCAAAATCGTTCCTGTTCCTCTTGTTCCTCTTTGGCATCGGCTACTCGGTCGGGCCACAGTTCCTGCAGGCATTGAAGCGGGACGGAATGAAGCCCGTACTGCTCGCGGTCGTCGTCTGTGTCACCGGGCTGCTGATGTCTGTCGTCGTTGCCAAGCTCCTTGGACTGGATCCCGGTTTTGCGGCGGGGCTTCTGTCCGGTTCTCTCACCGAAAGTCCGGCGATGGGTACGGCAACAGAAGCGATCAATGCGCTGCCGCTGCCCGAGGCTGACCGCGCGCGGTTCGTGGCGCACATCGCTGTGGCCGACGCTGTCTGCTACGTCTTCGGCGCGGTTGGCGTCATTCTTTTCTGCAGCGTCGTCGGCCCATGGTTGCTTGGCATCGATCTTGTTGCCGAGGCGCTGAAGCTGGAGAAGGAGTACGGCATTACCCGCAAGGCGGCAGGCGTCTCCTCCGCCTGGCACAGGTTCGAGATTCGCGCCTACCAGATCGCGGACGGCGCGCCAGTTGCTGGCCTGTCGATAGCCGCCGCCGAGGCGGCGTTGCCGGAACACAGACTTTTCATTCAGCGCCTGCGCCGGGCCGGCGCGATCATCGAGGCGGCCCCGGATGTCGTGATCAAGCCTGGTGATATCGTTGCTGTGTCCGGGACGAGGGAAGTGTTGGTGAGTGTCCTTGGACCGCGCGCCGAAGAGATCGAAGACCGCGAGCTCCTCGATGTTCCGGTAACAGTCTGCGATGTGCTGCTGACAAACCCTGATCTAAAAGGTCGAAGTATCGCCAATGTCGCCACGGAAACCTGGACCCGCAGCCTTTATCTGCGCGCCATTACGCGGGGAAGCCAGGATATTCCCATCGCTCCAGGGATCACGGTCGAACGCGGCGATATCCTGCGCCTGGTTGGGCCGGAGGCCGTCGTCTCAAGCGCCGCCAAGCGTATTGGTGTCGTGGTCGCCCCGCCGACAGCGACAGACTTCCTGGTCCTCGGTCTTGCGATTTTTCTTGGCGGGCTTGTCGGCGTTCTCGTCACGTTTCCAATCGGGGACATGCGGATTTCGCTCAGCACCAGTGTCGGCACGCTGCTCGCCGGGCTGGTGGTAGGGCATCTGCGCACGCGCTTTCCACTTTTCGGGCGAATACCGGATGCCGCGGTATCACTCATGACCTCGCTGGGCCTTGCCGCCTTTGTTGCAATGACCGGCCTTCATGCTGGGCCTGTCTTTGCATCGGCAATCGCCGAGGCAGGGATCGGGCTTCTTTTCGGTGGCATGATCGTCACCGCGGTTCCGATGATTGTCGGCCTTTACTTCGGCCGTTACGTACTTGGAATGAACCCCATCCTGCTCCTGGGCGGGCTCGCCGGGGCGCAGACGATGACAGCCGGCATGGCAGCCGTCCAGGACAGGTCCGGGAGCACGGTAGCAGTCCTTGGCTACACGCCCGCGGTCCCCATCGGGCACATCCTGCTCACGACCTGGGGGACGGTGATCGTCGGTATCATTGCCGGATGAAATCCCGACAGTCTAATCGATCAGCTGCAAAACTGGTGCGTAACTAGAATTCGCAACAGACTTCTAGAGTAAAGTGGCGAATACTGCTGCGAATCGTCAAGGCGAATCGCCGATGAGCTGAAAGGTGCTTTTGATGCGGCATGCATTATACGTTGTTTCACCCGCACTTCTCATTGCGACACTGGCGGGTGCGGGGTCTGCGGCGGCCCAGGAGCCGGCAAAACCGGCGCAGCAGCAAGGGCAAAACAGCAAGGAAGCAGAACATTGGATCCCGAAGCTGCGGGTCGGCGACGACAATGCCTATTTCGAGTTCTACGGTCAGATCAACAAAGGTCTGCTGATCAACGATGATGGCGGGCAAACGGAAAACTACTTTCCGGTCGACAACGGCAACTCGTCTTCACGCGCGGGCTTTCGCATCTATAGCCTCATGGAAAACGACTGGTCTTTCGGGGCCAATCTCGAATGGGAGTGGAACCCTTATTCGACAACCAATGTGAACCAGACGAACGAGGATCACTTCGACTGGGGAACCGACCTTATGCGCAAGGCAGAAATCTATCTGAATTCGAAGGACTACGGCAAGTTCTGGTTCGGCCAGGGCAGCATGGCCTCCGATGCGAGCGCCGAGGTGGATCTCTCCGGCACGGACGTGGTCGGCTATTCACTGGTGTCGGATATGGCCGGCGGACCGTTTTTCCGCAACGAGGACGGGACGCTGTCGACGGTCAATATCGGCGACGCGTTCACCGACTATGACGGTGTCGGCCGCAAGCTGCGCGTCCGATACGATACTCCTTCTTATGGCGGCTTTAGCCTTGCGACGTCGGTGGGAACCCAGGTTGTGCCAGAGCCAACCGACGTCACGGTCTGGGATATGGCGGTTCGATACAATGAGACCTACGATGCCTTCAAGGTTAGCGCGGCTCTTGCTTTTTCAAAGCCAGGCGGCAGCAACTCCATCTACGACGGGTCCGTTTCCATCCTGCACCTGGATACCGGTCTCAGCCTCACCCTTGCAGCGGGCTATTCCGACAAGGAGACGGTTGATGGGCGCTATGGTTACGTAAAGGTCGGCTATCAAGCTGACATCTTCGATGTCGGTAAAACTGCGTTTTCGGTCGACGCCTATTTCGGCAAGGACATAGCGGGCAAGGGTAGCAAGAGCGATGCCTTCGGGGCCCAGATTGTCCAGAACCTCGACTATCTGCAGACGGAGCTCTACCTTGGAGCCCGGAACTACTCACTCGATCAGGAGACCGCCGATCTTCAGGATAGCTTTGCTGTCTTGGGTGGGGCTAGAATAAAGTTCTGAGCCGCAGCCGGCTGCACAAGACCGGCAGCGTCGTTGATTTGAAACCGTAGACGAACTCTGGCGCCGCGCCGGCGTCCCGGTGGCTCCATTTGTCGAACTCGCCAAAAGCCGGTGAACCTTGCCAAGCGCTAGGAGCGACACCGTTGGTCGACGGCGCAGTCAGAAGGCAACGCGGATCGTTTGACTGTGGACGTAGTTCGTGGGGGCTGCACGTCCGCTCGCGGAAGACTGTACAGCCCCATCGCAGCTTCTGCGATCACGTTGGCAGCGACTTGCCGGACTGTTCGCTTACGATGTACTCGGCGTACCATGTCGGCCAGTCAGCATCACCTGGACCGGTTCGCCTCTTGTGCTCTCCGTGGGCAGCGTCGGCACGGCGCAGTGCGTCCGCAAGCTCTGTCGGGGAGGTGAACGTCGTGTCGTGCGTGCCCACGCGCCCAGGCAGCCGCGCCGTTACCTCCTGAAGCAGCCACCCGTTGCCGTCCGGATCGTTGAAGGAGACGTAGGAGCGATAGCTGCGTCGTTCAGGATCGGCACCGCGGACCCGGAGCCGTCCGAACAGGTAGGGCTCGTCTGGACCGGCGTGCATGTCTCCGGCATCGTGAAACACTTCGCTGACCTCGACGCCGTGCCTGAGCAAATCGTTGCGAGCAGCTTCAATGTCGGAGACAATGAGGTACAGACCTTGGGTGGAACCGGGTGCCGCCGCCGTCACGTTCCTGCCGAAAATGACCGAGGCGCCAGAGCCGGGTGGCGTAAACTGAACCACCCGGTAGTCGTCCGGGCCGACGAAATCGGCGTCGAGCCGCCAACCTAGCTTGCTGTAAAAGGCTTTGGCACGCGACACGTCGACAACGGGGATGACGATGACCTCCAGCTTCATCTCGACGGTCTGCTCTCGTTTGGTTTCGAATTCGGTTGTCATGGTTTTCTCCTTTCTCGGCTAGCGCACGGATCTGAACGCCGCCCTGAGTTCGCGAGCGAAAATCATCGGCTGCTCCCAGGCGGCGAAGTGTCCGCCCTTTTCGGCGTGATGATAGTAGATGAGGTTGGGATAGGCCCTTTGGGTCCAGCTCCGCGGCGCCTCATATTGCTCGCCGGGAAAGACGCTGACCGCCACGGGGATCTTGACGCCCTTGGCGTTGAAGAAGCCTCCCCTGTACTCCCAATAGAGGCGCGCCGCGGAGACGCCCGTATTCGTCAGCCAGTAAAGTGTGATGTTGTCGAGAATCTCGTCTCGAGTAAGTTCGCCGGAGGCGCTTTCGTACCGGTTTAGGGCCTCGACGACGGCTGCTGCGGGCTGGCCGCCACCGTCGCCATGATCAAGCATATAGGATGCCAAGGCGACGGGCGAATCGGCGAGGCCGTACAATGTCTGCGGCCGGCTCGCCATCAAGGTATAGATGGCCACGTGTTTGTAGGTGAAGAGGAGTTGCTCGTAGGCGCGTTTTTCGTCGGTGGAGAGACCCGATGGCGGCGGCTCGCCGGCCAAGGTCGCCCTATCGATATCCGCCGGAACCGCACCGGGCATGTTGGTGTGGATGGCCAAAAGACCCGAAGGTGCCTGCAATCCCATCTGATCCACGACAAACGCGCCCCAATCGCCGCCTTGGGCGACATAGCGTTGATAGCCGAGGCGCTTCATGAGCACATCCCACGCCTTGGCCATGTGCTCGGGGCCCCAGCCGGTCGCCGTCGGTTTGCCGGAGAACCCATACCCCGGCATCGACGGGATGACCACGTCGAACGAATCTTCGGCTTTGCCGCCATAGGCGACCGGGTCGGTCAAAGGACCGATCAATTTGATCTGTTCAAGAATCGACCCTGGCCAGCCATGGCTGATGACCACCGGCAGTGCATTGGCATTCTTCGAACGAACGTGGATGAAGTGGATGTCCAGCCCGTCGATCTCTGTGACGAATTGCGGGTAGGCATTCAGTTTCGCCTCCCCCTTTCGCCAGTCGTAATCTGTCGCCCAATAGCGAGCGAGATCCTGGACCGTCTTGAGCGGTACGCCCTGGGACGAATCCGGGACGGTCTCCTTCTCGGGCCAGCGCGTGGCAAGGATGCGCTGGCGGAGATCGGCGAGTTGTTCGTCCTTGATGTCGGCACGGAAAGGACGGATCGAGCCACTGCCCGCGGCCCGCAAAGTCCGGGGAAGCAGGCTGATGGCTCCGACGGCAGCCGTCGTCGCAAGAAATTGACGCCGTGTCGGCGATGCTGTGATCGTGGATGCGGTTGCAGGCATGATGGTCTCTCCTCGGTATGCTCGATCCACCTGGATGAGCGTTCTTTGACAGGCCAGAGGATGACAGGCGGCAACACGCCCCGCTTGCAGGCGACCGTGATTTTATCTTGAGATTTCCTTGATTTTTTCAGGGTTCGCCTGTGATAGACTGCCGTCTCGCGAGGGAGGCTCAATCTTGTTGTATGTCTTCGGCGAGTTTGTGCTGGATACTGACCGGCGCGAATTGCGCGGAAGCACAGGGCTGGTTCGCGTCGAGCCACAGGTCTTCGATCTTCTTGAGTACTTGCTTCAAAATCGCGATCGAGTGGTCACGCGGGACGATCTCTTCAACTCGATCTGGAAGGGGCGGATTGTCTCGGACGCTACGCTGAGCAGCCGCATCTCGGCTGCTCGATCGGCCATCGGCGATGATGGCGAACAACAGCGACTGATCCGTACTCTGCCAAAGAAGGGCATACGGTTCGTGGCGCCCGCTCGCGAAGAGGTCGGCATCCCGATTGAACGTCACCAGCGCGAATGCGCTGAACGCTGCGTGGATGGGACGCACAAGATTGCCGTGATCTTGGCTGCCAACATCGCCGACTATGCCAGAATGGTAAGGGTCGACGAGGAACGCACCTTGACCCGATTGCGAAACTTGCGAGCCGACCTGATAGACCCGGCTATCTCGGGGCATCATGGGCGCGCCGTGATCCGCACAGGGGATGGCGCGGTGTTCGAATTCCCAAGTGTTGAGGATGCGGTGCGATCCGCGGTCGAGGTGCAGACAGGCATGCTGGAGCGCAACGCCGGTCTACCCAGCGAGCGACGCTTCGAATTCCGGATGGGCATCCACGTAGGCAACGTGGTCGAAGCGGACGACGGGACGCTGAGGGGAGAGGCCGTGGGCATCACCGCGCGGCTGGAGAGAATTTGCGAGGCTGGGTGCCTCTGCTTGTCGGAAGACGCGTATCACGAGGTCCAGGCCAAGCTTCAGCATGGCTTTGTTGACCTGGGTGAAAGGGAGCTGAAGGATGTACCGCGACCAATGCGGGTCTTTTCGATCGGAACGGCATCGACCACGGTTGGTTCTGCATTTGGGACAGCCCCGGCGCCGCTGCCGCTCCCGACGAAACCGTCGATCGCCGTACTTCCATTCCAGAACATGAGTGGCGATCCGGACCAGGACTACTTTGCCGATGGTATCGTAGAAGACATCACGACGAAGCTTGCTCGGGTAAAATCGTTCTTTGTGATCGCGCGGAACTCAAGCTTCACCTACAAAGGGAAGGCCGTGGATGTCCGGCAGGTCGGGCGCGAGCTTGGCGTCCGATATGTGGTCGAGGGCAGCGTGCGCAGGGCGGGCAGCCGCGTTCGCTTGACCGGGCAGCTCATCCAGGCAGAGACCGGACAGCATATCTGGGCGGATTCCTTTGATGGTGAGCTCGCCGATGTCTTCGACCTGCAGGACCAGATGACGGCGAGCGTTGTGGCAGCGATAGGGCCATCTCTGTTCCAGGCCGAGATTGAACGAGCCAGCAACAAGCCCACCGACCGGCTGGACGCCTATGACTACTACCTGAGGGCACTGCCGCACTTTTACGCGTTGACGGGTGAGGGGCTTGATAGAGCCGTCGCTCTTCTCAAGGAGGCGATCGGCATCGACGCGAACTTTGCCGTGGCAAAGGCCTTCGTGGCACGGTGTTACGCCTGGTGCAGTGCTCAAGGGTTGAGCCTTGCGCTACAGGAGCAGCGGGAGACGGCAATCCGGCTCGGGCGGGAGGCTCTTCAGGACGGCGCCGATGATCCGTACGTGCAGTGGATGGTCGGCTTCGTAATGTGGCAGCTGCGTGTTGATCCCGAGGGTGCCCTCGAACTTTTTGACCGGTCGCTCGCCGCGAACGCCAATTGCGTGCAGGCTCTCACCTTTCAAGGACAGGCTCTCGCAACGACCGGGCACCTGGACGAGGCCATGAGCCCGTTGCTGAAGGCACTGCGGTTGAGCCCATTCGATCCCGAGGCCTTCTTCACCATGTCGGCGCTCGGTTGCGCCTACATGCTCGCAGCGCGCTTCGACGAAGCTCTTCAATGGACGACCCGCGCCCTTCGGGCCAGGCCAGGCTTTGCGCCGGCCCTGCGATTTCATGCAGTGTGTCTGGCGGAGCTCGGCCGCCCGCGCGAAGCGCATGAAACGGTCGAGCATCTCCTGCAGCTCGAACCCAGCGTAACCCTTGATACTTTACGTCGTCGGGTACCAATTTACGACGCGCGCCTGATGAGCGCCTATCTGGACGGCCTGCGAAAAGCTGGCGTGCCGGAGTGAGGCAGCGGGTTGCTCAAGCCGGCAATCCGGCGCGGCGCAGGCCCTCACGCAATCGATCTACGTCCTCGTCTCGCCGCAGATACAAGACATCCACGAGCCAATCCACGTATTCGCTTGGGCCGGCGGCCGGATCGCCGTGCCATGACGCGCGAACTGACTCGATGCAGGCCCTGCCACACTGCCGTGCCTCTTCGAGGCGCCCCAAATGTCCGAAGGCCGCTGCGCGCAGAGCCATATACCGTGGGTGTCGCCGGCTGGGTGCGTCCAGTATTAGTCGCTCCAATGCGTCGGCTGCTTCCTGGTAGCGTCCGAGCCGAAACAGGACGTGCGAAAGGTAGTAATTGTACCAGGTCGGGTGGCTTGGGTTGAGCCGAAAGGCAATCTCGGCGGCATGCAAGGCCAATTCGGGCTTTCCGTTGCACGACTGGATCCAGGCCCAGAAAATCTGGATCAGAGGGTCGTTCGGGTTCAAGGCGCGGGCAAGGCTCAAATGTCGCTCGGCCCGCTCGAATTCGCGCCACATCAAGCACATGTATCCGAAGGTGGAGTGCACACGCGCGTCGTTGGGGTCGTTCGCCAGGGCTTCCTCGGCCTGGTGAAACGCCGCGATCCGGTTTTCGTCCTTGTCTCGCGGCACTCCGACGCCCGTCTCGACCGAACGAGTGAGGTATATCCAGGCTAGACCCGTATGGGCGCGGGCAAAGCCTGGGTCAATCCGGAGTGCCTCTTCGAACAGTGCCTTCGCACGCGCTTGTGCCTCTGGCGTGAATACGTCGGAAAGTCGATTCCCCTGGAGGAAGAGGTCATAAGCCTGAATGTCTTCTGGCTGACGTCGTCGGGCTGCGACTTCGCTGTCCTGGATGATCCGTTGGGCCACCATTGCGACAATGCTCTGGGAGATCTCCTCCTGAACGGCGAATACGTCCTCGAGTGCGCGGTCATATCGCTCGACCCAAAAATGGGCACCGCTCGCAGCGTCAATGAGCTGGGCTGTGATGCGAACGCGCCCGCCGGCCCGGCGGACACTACCCTCGACAAGGTATCGGACCCCGAGCGAACGCCCGATCTCGCGTGCGTCGACATTTTTTCCCCGGAACGAAAAGGAAGAGTTTCGCGCGACGACCATGAGCTCGCGGAAGCGCGAGAGTTCCGTGATGATGTCTTCGCTGATGCCATCGCTGAAATAGACCTGTTCGGGGTCGCCGCTCATGTTTTCGAACGGCAGCACCGCCACCGTAGGTTTATCGCCCACCGCCCAGGCGTTTCTCGCGCCGTCCCCAGCATTGTCCAGTACCAAGCCGTAAGTCCTTACGGGCCGTGCGATATTTTTCAGGTGCCGCTCACCGGCGAACTCGAAGCGACAATCGAGCTTTCCAGAGAGCTGGTCGTATGCTGTTCCGGAGATAAGGAGGCCACCTGGCGGGCAACACTGTTCCAATCGGGCCGCCACGTTGACGCCATCCCCCAGCAGGTCCTCGCCATCCACCAGTACGTCGCCCAGATTGATGCCGATACGCAAGACGATCCGCCGCTCAGCCGGGATTTGCGTCTGATGTTCAGGCAATTGCTTTTGAACCGCAGCGGCGCAGGCTACAGCCTCCACAACGGAACCGAATTCAGCGATCAGGCCGTCGCCCGTCAGCTTGAAGAGGCGCCCATGATGCTGCGCCAACAGAGGCTCGAAGAGGGTCCGGCGGAGGTCCGTGACTGCCACAAGTGTCGACGCCTCGTCCAATTCGACGAGCCGTGAGTAGCCGACAATATCAGCAACGAAGATTGCCGCCAGCCTGCGTTCTCCGAGGATGCTCATCTCCTCGCCCCTTATGCTGCCAGATGCTCTTGGCCACACAAACCGAACCCAGCCACAATAGCCCAGCGACGGCTCCCCGACCATCTCCCCATTTGGAGACTGAGCGGGTTGCCATATTGGTCACACTGCGGTCGGGTAACTGCGTCTCAACGATTGGCGGCTAACGTCGGCCAATGATCTGGGAATATGTTCAAAAAATGCTTGCCGTGGCAGGGCTCAGCCTTGTGCTGCTCGCATCGCTGGGTCTCAAACCACTCAGCGCGGCTGGAAATGCGGAGATAAGCAGTTCCTGCTGGAAATCGGCGGGGCTTTCGGACGATCTCGCAACTCTTGCTGTCTCCCCGGAGCGCTGGATCTGCGCGGATCACGCCTATTCGATCAAAGGCGATCGCGTACTACTGCGCTTCGAAATCGAAGCGAGTGATGTCCTTCCCCAGTATCTCTTCTCAAGGCGTAGCGCACTTGCAGCGGTACATTTGCTGGCAATCGATCGGGACGGCTCCATCCACCAAGCCTCGCTGTCTTCGAGTGAGCTGCTAAGCGCCTTGTCCGGCGGATATTTCAAGGCAGCACTTCCACGCCTCACCAGCGATACACGCCAGATTGTGGTCGCCTTTGATTTGCCAAGCCACACGATGACGCTTGAGAACGCCCGTATTGGACCATCGGACCTTCCTATAGACATTTCCCGTACGCGGTCGTTCCTTCTTTTGGCAGCGCTGGCCGGCATGCTCTCTATGCCGCTCATTTTCAACGCGGCGTTTTACCGGGTCCTGCGAGAGCCGTTCGTCCTATGGCATACCGCGCTCGCGGTCTGCTTGCTGTTGACCATCCTGGTCTCTTCCGGTCTTGCCGTCGTCATATTCGATCCGCCGGCAATGACGTTGAGCTGGATGACCACGATAATCTTCGGCCTGACAATTGCTTCCGGGGCAATGTTCACCCGCAGCTTCATCGAACCAGGCTTGTTGCGGCCGCTCCTGCGTAACGCGCTCCTTTATTGCGCAGGATGGGCGCTGTTCCTGAGCACTTTCCACGCGGCATTTCCGTTCGTGGCGCGCCCAATTCAGTCTACCCTGTACACGGCAGCCTTTGCCCCGGTGCTTGTCGTCTTTGTGCTGTCTCTTGCAGACGCGCTGAGACGCGGAAGCCGGGCGGCCGGGTTTCAGGCGATCGGCTATATACCCATGATGTTTACCGGATTGGTGCGTCTGGTAACTGGCGTCGTTCCGTGGCTGCAGTCGCACGACGCCATGCTCCTGTTTTATGTGGGCTGCGTGTGCGAGGTCCTGTTTACGACACTTGGGCTGGCGGATCGCTTCATGTCGATTAGGCGCCAGCGCGACCATGCTCGATTTGAAGCGGATATGCTCGAGCGCCTATCTGAGCGCGACCCCCTAACGGGATTGCTTAACCGGCGAGCCATTGATGAGAAGTTCGAAACGATGCGTGCCGAGGGCTACTGCACACTTGCGGTACTCGATTTAGATCACTTCAAGGCAGTCAACGACATTCACGGTCACGTTGTTGGCGACGATGTATTGAGAGCCACGGCCAAGGCGCTTCAGGCAGATGAGGATGTTCAAGCCTTCCGGCTTGGCGGCGAGGAGTTTGTCCTTCTTGTGCGCGGCGGCGACGCAGAAGCGAGGGCGGATCGTCGACGCCAGGCCATTTCCTCAATCGTCGCCAACGCAGTTCCTGGACTTAGCAGCCCTGTAACCGCCAGTATGGGCGTTGCGTTCGCACCGCCAGGTGCCGCTGTAGAATTCTCAACACTTTACGAACAAGCCGACAAGCTGCTCTATGATGCAAAACGCGCCGGTCGAAATCGAACCAAAGCCGCGTTGGTTGAAGGAGCGGCAAGAAAGGTCAAGACACCCTCTGGTCACCGCGAGCCTGTGCCGGCTCGCAAAGGCGAGCCAGCACAAAAGCTTCGATGGTAACGGCCTCGCGCTGATCGAAGCGGCCGACGATGCCCGCGCCCTCTGGCTCGCCCAGGACATCTCCGAAGCCAACGCCATCCGCGGCTTTAGCGGCGCGCACTTCAACCGTCGGCGAAAAGGTTATACCTTTTGCCAGGACTGTCTGGGCAAGGAGCCGGCGGTGACGTCCTGGATCAACCAGATCAAGCCCCACATGTTCGCTCACCTGCCGAAAGGAGAAAAACCGGGCGACGTCGCAGCAACACGCGAGGTCCGGATCACATGCGATAGTTGAGTGCGCGTCGAGAGCCGGAGTATACGGGAAGGCCTGTTTTACACCGAGATTGCAACTTCGCTGGCAAACGGCGAAACATTGACAGGCCGGCGCGACCGGCCCCGTCGATCTCTGGAGAACGATCATGAGCGCAACCAGGCTTTTCTCACCCTTTGAATTGGGATCGCTTACGCTGCGAAACCGCATCGTCATCGCCCCAATGTGCCAATATTCGGCGACCGACGGGCAGATGAACGACTGGCATCTCATTCATCTCGGTAATCTGGCCCTGTCGGGAGCGGCGGTGCTCACCATCGAGGCCACGGCAGTTCTGCCTGAGGGCCGCATTTCCTATGGCGATGTCGGGCTTTATTCGGATGCCTGCGAGCACGCCATGGGCCGGGTCCTGGACGGCGTGCGGCGGTGGTCCGACATGCCGATCGCCATCCAACTCGGCCATGCCGGACGCAAGGCTTCCAGCGAAATCCCATGGAAAGGCGGACGCCAGATCAATCCGGCGGGCGAGGGGGGCTGGAAGACCGTTGCCCCGAGCGCTGTCCCTTTCCACGAGGATTATGACCATCCGGCGGCGCTCGATCGCAGTGGCCTTGCGAGGGTCCGGGCGGCCTTCGCCGATGCTGCCAGGCGCGCCGCCGCTCTCGGATTGGACGCTGTCCAAATTCACGGAGCGCACGGCTATCTCCTGCATCAGTTCCTCTCGCCGCTCTCCAATCGGCGCACGGACGATTATGGTGGGTCGCTCGAAAACCGCATGCGCTTTCCTCTTGAGGTCTTTGAAGCCGTTCGCGAAGCGTTTCCGGCGGACCGGCCGGTGACGATGCGGGTCTCGGCGACCGACTGGGTGCAGAACGGCTGGGATATCGAGCAAACCGTCACCTTTTGCCAGGCGCTGGAAGCCCGTGGCTGCTCAGCCATTCATGTCTCGTCGGGCGGCCTTGCGTCGAACCAGCAAATTACGATCGGCCCAAGCTATCAGGTACCCTTTGCGCGCGCCGTCAAGGAAGGCGTGGGAATACCGGTCATCGCCGTGGGCCTCATCACAGAGTTCGAGCAGGCCGAAGCGATCCTGACGATGGGCGATGCCGACCTCGTCGCGATTGCCCGCGCCATCCTTTATGATCCCCGCTGGCCCTGGCACGCGGCGGCGCATTTCGGTGAGCGGGTATGGGCGCCCGATCAGTATCTGCGATCGCAGCCCCGACAGCTCCGCCATCTCTTCGACCTCTAGGCATAGATCAGGACCCGGTTGCGGCTTTTACATCCCGATTTCAGGTGAAGCGCGCAGCGAAAAATCCGGCGCCGAATTTTGACCTA
>NZ_JAEPRP010000146.1:0-18912 GCF_016652895.1 Ensifer sp. SSB1 | reverse complement strand
TCTAGTTCCAGATTTCCTCGTCGAGACCGAGCTTTGTACCGGGCGGCTGGTCGATGCCTTCGGGATATCGCTGCCGATTAGGCAGCCCTATGTCATCATGACACCTGACGCCAGTCTTGCGCGGCCAGAGGTTGCGATCTTGAGAAGCTGGCTCTTGGATCAAGGTATTGCGACCGCGAAACTGGGGTAACAGTCCCGCGTGTACGTTCAGTCGGAGTGCTGTTCTCGCCGGCTTCGCTGTACGGTCTGAAGGGGGCGGTGCTTGAACCCTGACTTGAATCTCACGTTTCTGAGGATCGACCTGCTCCGCTCTGCCCCATTGGGGAGGTATGCCGCCTTCGACACCCTCATCGGCCGCGGCGTTTGTTGCGGCCCGCCTTCTCCGTGCGGTCGAGGGCCGGCGCACAGCCGCCCGTTCACCTCCTGGGCAAATGGGCGGCGGCATTTTCATCGGCAATGTCAGGCGGCGCTAAGCTTCTTTTCGCAGCGAAGCAGCATGCCGTAGAGGTCGCGCGGCTCGTCGGGGTCAGCGAGGAGATCGAGTTCTGTGAACATGCCATGTTCGGCAATCTGCGCCCGGACGTAGCGAAGGGCGGAGAAGTCCTCGATGGCGAAACCGACGCTGTCGAAGAGCGTGATCTGATCCGGGCTCTTGCGGCCGTCCGTCTCGCCGGTCATGACCTGCCAGAGTTCGATGACGGGGTGCTCGGCCGGCAGCTGCTGGATTTCGCCTTCGATGCGCGTCTGCGGCGGATATTCGACGAAGATGTCCGAGCGCAGCAGAATGTCCTTGCTAAGTTCGGTCTTGCCGGGGCAGTCGCCGCCCACCGCGTTGATGTGGACACCGGGGCCGACATGGTTGTCCGAGAGGATCGTCGCGTACTGCTTGTCGGCGGTGACCGTGGTGATGATGTCCGCGCCCTCGACCGCCTCTTCGACCGACGTGCATTCCTCAATGGTGAAGCCGAGGCCCGCGAGGTTGCGCGCGCATTTCCGGGTGGCGGAGGCGTCGATGTCGTAGAGGCGAAGCTTGTCGATGCCGAGCAGCGACTTGAAGGCGCGGGCCTGGAATTCGCTCTGTGCGCCATTGCCGATGATGGCCATGGTGCGGGCGTTCGGCCGCGCCAGGTATTTTGCAGCGACCGCCGACGTTGCGGCGGTGCGCAGCGCGGTAAGGATCGTCATTTCGGTGAGCAGCATCGGATAGCCGTTGCCGACATCCGAGAGCACACCGAAGGCCGTCACGGTCTGGCGGCCGTCGCGCGTGTTCTTCGGATGACCGTTGACATATTTGAAGCCGTAGAGCGTTCCGTCGCTGGTCGGCATCAGCTCGATGACACCTTCCTGCGAATGGGAGGCGACGCGCGGGGTCTTGTCAAAGACCGGCCAGCGACGGAAGTCCTCCTCGATGGTGGCCGCCAGGTCCGTCAGGAACCGGTCGATGCCGACCTTCAGAACCAGTTTCATCATGTGGTCGACGCTTACGAACGGAACCACGTTCAGTTTCGGATCAGTATTCATTTTTCCTCCAACCAAAGAACATTCGAAATCAGCCAGTTACAGTCGGGCGATCCATCACCCGCTTGCCCATCAGGCTGGCGACGAGATCGACGAGCAGCCGTGCGGTCTTGCCGCGCTCGTCGAGGAACGGATTGAGCTCGACGACGTCGAGGCTGGTCACCAGGCCGCTGTCATGCAGCATCTCCATGATCAGGTGCGCCTCGCGGAAGGTTGCTCCGCCCGGCACCGTGGTGCCAACGGCCGGCGCGATGTCCGGCTCGAGGAAGTCGACATCGAAGCTGACATGCAGGAGGCCGTTTGCGGCGCGGACCTGCTCGATGAAATTGCGGACGAGGACGGCCACGCCATGCTCATCGATCACGCGCATGTCGTGCACCGTGATGCCGGTGGTGCGGATGGCGGCCTTTTCTGCGGTGTCAACGCTGCGGATACCGATCATGCAGACGTTTTCTGCCGCAACGGGATGGGTGAGCGCAGGGAAATAGCCATCGAAACCGGCCTGGCCGGTATAATACGCGACCGGCGTGCCGTGCAGGTTGCCGCTGACCGTCGTTTCGAGAGTATGGAAGTCGGTATGGGCGTCCAGCCAGAGAACGAAGAGCGGCCGCCCGAGTTCGGCGGCTCGGCGTGCGAGACCCGGAACGGTGCCCGCGGAGATGGCGTGGTCGCCGCCGAGGAAGATAGGCATGCCTGCCTTGCTGTGCTCGTAGGCAGCTGCCGATAGCGCTTCGACCCAGGCGACCGTTTCGCCGAGGTGATGGACGGCCTTGTTCGGATGCGGCATCTCATCGAACGCACGTGGGCTGAGATTGCCATTGTCCCTGACCGTATGGCCCAGTTCTTCCAATGCCGTGCGAAGGCCGGCGATGCGCAGGGCGCTCGGCCCCATCTCGCAGCCAAGCTGCCCCGCTCCGATTTGCAGGGGCGCGCCGATAAGCGTGCAGTCCATAATGTACTCCCGTTTGTTTTCATGACTTTAGATGCCTTGGGTGGCGGATTGAACATTGAATTTTGGCATATCGAGATGCTACTTTGACCAGATTGATAAGAACGGAATCCAAATTGGCATGGATGCTCTAGACCAGAAGATCGTGATGTTGTTGCGCGGCAATGGGCGTCGAAGTGTTTCGGATCTCGCGCTGGAAACGGGTGCTTCGCGGGCGACCGTGCGGGCGCGTATCGAGCGGATGGAGCAGGACGGGACCATCCTCGGCTACACGGTGATGCTGCGCGCTGATGCGCTTGAAGATGTCGTTCGTGGGGTGATGATGGTTGAGATCGAGGGCCATGTGACCGATCGGGTGATCCGCACGCTCGGCGGCTTTCCTGAAATCTCGCAGATTCACACGACGAATGGCCGGTGGGATTTGCTGGTGGAACTCAGCGCATCGAGCCTGGCCAACTTCGATGCCGTGCTGCGCAAGATCCGTCTCGTGCCCGGCATTATGGGCAGCGAGACGAGCCTTCTTTTGTCCACGCCGCGGTCGACGAAGGCGAAGCTCTGACTTAACGAGCGTCGACCTAGGAGACTCGATTCGACAGGGTGTCGGTGAGGCTGGTGCGTCGCGGTTTTCCGCGATGGCGGCGGCCGGGTCGCAGCCGGACCTCGGCCGACAAATGATCGGCCGGGGTAACGATGACGTCGAGCGGGGCTTCGATATGGACCGGGCGCGGGCGCGCGAATGGCGCAACGCCTTCGGTCAGTGCAGGATCTGGCTGAGGAAGAGCCTGGTGCGCTCGTGCTGCGGATTGTCGAAGAACTCGGCCGGCGAGTTCTGCTCGACGATCTGGCCCTGGTCCATGAAGATCACACGGTTGGCAACCTGGCGGGCAAAGCCCATTTCGTGGGTCACGCACAGCATGGTCATGCCTTCCTCGGCAAGGCTCACCATGGTGTCGAGCACTTCCTTGACCATCTCCGGGTCGAGTGCCGAGGTCGGCTCATCAAACAGCAGGATCTTCGGCTTCATGCACAGCGAGCGGGCGATCGCCACGCGCTGCTGCTGACCGCCCGAGAGCTGGCCCGGATACTTGTTCGCCTGCTCCGGGATCTTGACGCGCTTCAGGAAGTGCATCGCGATTTCTTCGGCCTGCTTCTTCGGCATCTTGCGCACCCAGATCGGCGCAAGCGTGCAGTTTTCCAGGATCGTCAGGTGCGGGAACAGGTTGAAGTGCTGGAACACCATGCCGACTTCGCGACGCACTTCGTCGATCTTCTTCAGATCATTGGTGAGCTCGATGCCGTCGACGACGATCTTGCCCTTCTGGTGTTCTTCCAGCCGGTTGATGCAGCGGATCATCGTGGACTTGCCGGAGCCCGACGGGCCGGCAATGACGATGCGCTCGCCCTTCATGACCTTCAGGTTGATGTCACGAAGGACGTGGAAGTCCCCGTACCATTTGTTCATCCCGGTGATTTCGACAGCAACATCCGTCGCAGAAACAGTCATTTTGGAAGCAGTGGCTGTGTTTGCCATGCGATCCTCCCCTCATTTTATCGTTTATGGGCCGTGTCGAGCACGCGTTCCATGAAGCCTGAATAGCGCGACATACCGAAGCAGAAAAGCCAGAATATGAAGCCAGCGAAAATTAGCCCTGAGATCGGCGTGACTGCCGAGGCCCAGTTCGCATCGGTGAAGTTGAAGCGAACGATGCCGAGCAGGTCGAACATGCCGATAATCGAAACCAGCGACGTGTCCTTGAAGAGGCCGATAAAGGTATTGACGATGCCCGGGATCACGAGCTTCAGCGCCTGCGGCAGAACGATGAGGTTCATCTTCTGCCAGTAGCTGAGGCCGAGCGAGTCCGCGCCTTCATACTGCCCCTTCGGAATGGCCTGGAGCCCGCCGCGCACCACTTCGGCCATGTAGGCCGAGGCGAAGAGCGAAACGCCGATCAATGCGCGCAGGAACTTGTCGAAGGTGACGCCCTGCGGCAGGAACAGGGGCAGCATGACGCTTGCCATGAACAGGACGGTGATCAGCGGAATACCGCGCACCAGTTCGATGAAGGCGGTGCAGAGCATCTTGATCACAGGCATGTGCGATCGCCGGCCGAGCGCCAGAAGGATCCCTAGGGGTAGCGACACCGTAATCCCGACGAAGGAAAGAATCAGTGTCACCATCAGGCCGCCCCAAAGCGGGGTCTCGACGTAGGTCAGGCCAAACCACCCGCCTGGAAGCAGGATCAGGGCGATCAACGGCAACACCGCGAACAAGAGCACGGCATTGATGCTTTTGTAAGGTACCTTCGGCATCGCCATCGGCACGAGGAAAAGCACGAAGAGGATGCCGACCAAAGTTGGCCGCCAACGCTCATCGAGCGGGTAGCGTCCATAGACGAACTGATCGATCTTCGCGTTTACGAAGGCCCAGCAAGCACCGCTCCAGCCTTCCGGCTGCGTGCCGCCCTGCGCAACCGTCGCGCAGACGCCGCGGCCACCACCGGTCCAGGCGGCGTCGAGAAAGAGCCACTGGATTGCCGGCGGCAGGAACCAAGCAAGCGCAAGCGCGCTGATGATGGTGAGCACCGCATCCTTCGGCGTTGCGAAAAGGTTTTCGCGCAGCCAGTGGACGACGCCGCCTTCCGCTGCCGGCGGTGAGGACGCCTCGATCATCGAGCCGCGGACGAAAGTTCCCTGGTGTGTGTTCATGATCTTATCTCTCCACCAGGGCCATGCGGGCATTGAACCAGTTCATGAACAGCGACGTCGTGAGGCTCAGCGACAAGTAGACGATGATCCAGATTGTGACGACTTCGATCGACTGACCGGTCTGGTTGAGGATCGTGCCGCCGACGGCCACCAGATCCGCATAGCCGATAGCGACAGCGAGCGACGAGTTCTTGGTCAGGTTGAGATACTGGCTGGTGAGCGGCGGAATGATGATCCGTAGCGCCTGCGGAATGACCACGAGACGGGTGGTGAGTCCCGGACGGACGCCGAGCGCATGGGCCGCCTCTGTCTGCCCCTTGGACACGCCGCGAATGCCGGCGCGTACGATTTCGGCGATGAAGGCTGCGCTGTAGAACGAGAGCGCCAGGAACAGTGACAGGAATTCCGGGCCGATCACCGAGCCGCCCGTGAGGTTGAACTTTCCGGCAACGGGAATGTCGAAGGTGATCGGCGATCCGGTCGCAAGGAACGTCAACAGCGGCAGGCCGATGACGAGCCCAAGCACGGTCCACAGCAGCGGGAAGCGCTGCCCGGTGGCGTCCTGCTGCTTGTGCGCGTAGCGTGCCACGGCAAAGCTTATGACGATCGCGACGACGAATGCGAACAGCGTGAACTGCCAGCCGTCACCGAGAATCGGTTTGGGGAAGGCGAGCCCGCGGTTGTTGAGGAACATGTTGAACGGCAGCACCGCCGATTCACGCGGTTGCGGCAGGATCGCCAGAACGCCGCTGTACCAGAAGAAGATGACCAGCAGCGGCGGGATGTTGCGGAACACTTCGACATAGGCGAGCGACAGCTTGGCGATCAGCCAATTGTGCGACAGACGGCCGATACCGACCGCAAAGCCGATCACGGTTGCGGTGAAAATGCCGCAAACCGCGACGAGCAGTGTGTTGAGCAAACCGACGAGCAGCGCACGCTGGTATGTGGAATCGCTGGTATATGCGATCAGAGACTGTCCGACGTCGAAGCCGGCGCGTCCCCTTAGGAAGTCGTAGCCGGAAGCAATATTCGCCCGCTTGAGGTTTTCCATCGTGTTGTCGGCAACCCAGTAGACGAAGGCTGCGAGAACGACGAGGGTGATAACCTGATAAAAGATGCCGCGGACCTGTGGATCGTTGATGATCGACCCCGACGGTTTGCTTTTCTCAGGCGTAGTTGTGACGCCAATCGCCATGCAATGCCTCTTTCCCCTTTTCACCCTTTTGGGTGTTTTTATAGTTGGGAAGGGGAAGCGGTGGCCCGCTTCCCCCAGTCGTGTCAGATCGTCTTAGCGGACCGGCGGGGCATACTGGATGCCGCCCTTGTTCCACAGCGCGTTGAGGCCGCGCTCGATCTTGAGCGGGCTGCCGGCGCCGATGTTGCGATCGAAGACTTCGCCGTAATTGCCGACGGCCTTGATGATGTTCACGGCCCATTCGTTGGTGAGGCCGAGGTCGGTGCCGATCTTGCTGTCAGCTTCGACGCCGAGGAAGCGCTGAACGTCCGGGTTGGTGGACTTCTTCATTTCCTCGACATTTGCCTGGGTGATGCCGAATTCTTCGGCCTGGATCAGCGCGTAGTGCACCCAGCTGACGATATCGAACCACTGGTCGTCACCCTGGCGAACGGCCGGACCAAGCGGCTCCTTCGAGATGATTTCCGGCAGGATCATGTGATCGTCGGGCTTCGACAGCGTCAGGCGCAGCGAATAGAGGCCCGACTGGTCGGTGGTGTAGACGTCGCAACGACCGGCGTCATAGGCGGCGTTCACTTCTTCGAGCTTTTCGAAGACCACCGGATTGTACTGCAGGTTGTTGGCCTTGAAGTAGTCGGCAAGGTTGAGTTCGGTGGTGGTGCCGGTCTGCACGCAGACGGCCGCGCCCGAAAGCTCGAGGGCCGACTTGACGTTCAGGCTCTTGCGAACCATGAAGCCCTGGCCGTCATAATAGTTGACCGGGCGGAAGTTGAAGCCGAGCGCGGTGTCGCGGTTGATCGTCCAGGTGGTGTTACGGGCCAGAACATCGACCTCACCGGACTGCAGTGCCGGGAAGCGTTCCTTGGCCGAAGTGGGCGTGTACTTTACCTTGCTGCCATCCGCGAAGATCGCGGCGGCGATTGCCTTGCAGTAGTCAACATCGAAACCGCTCCAGTTGCCCGAAGCATCCGGTGCCGCGAAGCCGGCAAGGCCGGTATTCACGCCGCACTGGACAAAGCCCTTGGCCTTTACGTCATCAAGGGTAGCGCCCGAAGCCGCCTGTGTGCCAATCCCCAAGACAGCAGCGCCAACGAGAGCTGTCAGAATTCTTCTTGCCATTTTTAGAACCTTTTTCTGTTGTCGTTAGTTCCCGTCTGCACCGGCGCCTCTCCTGGCGCGTGCAGTCTCCGCCACCCTCCTGGCGCGAGTACAGACTATCTCATGCTCAAATTCCATGAGGGTCAAGAGAGGCCGCCGATTTTCTGGTTTTGCATGTGAAAAACCCGAAACAAGCCAGAAAGTTAGGCAGATTTGGGGGGTAACGGGCACACTCTGGGCGAAAAATCACCAGAAGCGGCTCGGCGGCGGCCAAAATCGCACTCCTTGATTTTTGCCACTTGACCGCGGTTGTAGCTCATTCGAAGAGTTCTTCTTTCGAAAATCAGAAGCGGAACCTGCAATGGCAGACAGCGGCAGTGTGAATGGCAAAACGGGGATCAACACCCGTCTCGCTCATAGCGGCAACAATCCCTCCGATTACTTCGGCTTCGTCAATCCGCCGGTGGTGCGTGCATCCACCGTGCTGTTTCCCGACGCGAAGACGATGGAGACGCGTGCGCAGAAATATACCTACGGGACGCGCGGAACGCCGACCACGGATGCGCTCTGCGATGCGATCAACGAGCTCGAAGGTTCTGCCGGCACGATCCTTGTCCCCTCGGGTCTGGCTGCGGTGACGGTGCCGTTCCTTGCCTATCTTTCGGCAGGTGATCACGCGCTGATCGTCGATTCAGTGTATTTTCCGACGCGCCACTTCTGTGACACGATGCTGAAGCGCCTTGGCGTCACCGTCGAATACTACGATCCGATGATCGGTGCCGGGATCGAAAACCTCATCCGTCCGAATACGCGCCTGGTGCACACCGAAGCTCCGGGATCGAACACTTTTGAAATGCAGGATATTCGCGCCATTGCGAATGCTGCGCATCGCCATGGCTGCGTCGTCACCATGGACAATACCTGGGCGACGCCGGTTTACTTCAAGCCGCTCGACCATGGTGTCGACGTATCGATCCATGCGGCCACCAAGTATCCATCCGGTCATTCGGACGTCCTCTTCGGCACCGTGTCGGCGAATGCCGCCCATTGGCCGGAATTGACGGAGGCAATGGTGACGCTTGGCGTCTGTGTCTCTCCCGATGACAGCTACCAGATCCTGCGTGGTCTCAGAACCATGGGCATCCGTCTGGAACGCCATCAGGAAAGCGCCCTCACGTTGGCGCGGTGGCTCGAAACGCGGGGCGAAGTGGCGCGTGTTCTGCATCCGGCGCTGCCGAGTTTCCCGGGCCACGAACTCTGGAAGCGCGACTTTACCGGCGCAAGCGGCATCTTCTCCTTCGTCCTGAAAGCGGAAACCCCTGATCGGTTCAGGATCAAGGCGCATGCCTTCCTGGACGCGCTGAAGCTGTTCGGTCTCGGCTACTCCTGGGGCGGCTTCGAGAGCCTTGCGCTCCAAGTCGGTCTTTCGGACCGCAAGGTTGCCCTGGCGCCGACCGAGGGGCCAGTCATCCGCTTGCAGATCGGCCTTGAGGACGTGCCGGATATCCGTCGCGACATCGAAGCGGGATTGGCGGCGGCTAACGCCGTTTGACGGATGGAGGCGCCGCGATCATTCGCGGCGCCTCGCCTCCATTGATCATTGATATCCAGACATTTTCGCGCCCGCGCTCAGCGCTGTGCGCCGTAGCCGTAGAGCCAGTCGAGGTCGGCCGCGAGCGCGTCCGGTCCCTTGAGTTTCAGGACGATGTCGCGGCCGAGGCGCAGCGGCCCCCGGACGTGGTAAGCGAAGTGATTGAATGCTGCACGGCGGCGGACCCGGGCGATGCGCGGTCGGCGCGTCGCTTCGAATGCTGCCAGCGCCTTCGGGACATCGGCGCCGGTCGCCAGGCAATCCGAAAGTTCGAAGGCATCCTCGATCGCCATCGCTGCACCCTGCGCCGCAAATGGCGTCATCGCATGGGCCGCATCGCCAATCAGCACCGTCTTTCGCCCGTCCTGCCAGGCTCCGTCATCCACCGTGCACAAGGGCCAATAGGTGGGCGCTTCAGCCTTTTCGAGCAGCGAGCGGATGCCGGCGTTCCAGCCGGAGAAAGCGTTCAGGTAATCCTGACGGCGCTTGTCTGAATCCTTGCCGGCCCAGACTCCGTCGGTCTCCTTGCCCTCGATGATCGCGACGAGATTGAAACCGTGAAATTCCCTCAACGGGTAGGCGACGAGATGGGCGCGAGCGCCTAGGAATGCCGTCACCTGGTTCGGCTTGAGAAGGCCGGCGGCCGTGTCGCGAGCGACCGTCATGCGCCAGGCGACATTGCCTGAAAACCGTACGCGGCCGGCCCCGGGAACGTTGTTGCGCAATCGTGACCAGATCCCGTCGGCACCGATCATGACCTCCGGGCGGCGCCCCATCAGCTTTATGATCGTCTGCTCATCAGGATTGTCGATATGGCATCCGAGCTGCAAGCGGCAGCGAGGCTCTGCCTCGACGGCGGAAAGCAGGACTTTCTGCAGGCTCGCGCGGTGCATGACGGCGTAGGGTGCCTGCCAGCGACGCCGCGCAAACGCGCCAGCCGATACGCTGGCGAGGGGACTTAGCGATACGCCGTCGACCAGGCCGATGCGTTCGGGCTCGCTCCAGTAGAATTCGAGCGCCGGGAGGAGGCCGAGCTTGATGAGGATGCGTGAGGCATTCGGCGACAATTGCAGACCGGCGCCGACCTCGGTCAGCGCTGTTGCCCGCTCGATAATGTCGACTTCAAAGCCTCGACGGGCGAGGCACAAGGCGGCCGCGAGCCCACCGATACCGGCACCGACGATCGCGACGGGGCGCGACATCGTGGCCTATCAGGCGGCTTTGTGGGCGAAGAGGCAGCCGGGCGGGTTGGTTTCCGTCGCCTTCAGCTTCGGATTGTAGCGGTAGAGCGTGGAGCAGTAGGAGCAGACCTTCTCGTTGTCGTCGCCCATATCGATGAAGATATGCGGGTGATCGTACGGAATGGACGCGCCGGTGCACATGAATTCCTTGACGCCGATTTCGATTGCCTGATGTCCGCCGTCGTTCTGGAAGTGCGGGATGCTGTGGCCGGCCATGTCATGCTCCGATGAATGCTAGTCTCTAAAGTTGGCGCACCATAGTGAGCTTTGCTGCAAAAGTGTAGCGGCAAACACGCCGCAGCTGTGGTTTTTGCCGGGGCGGGGTTTCACTCGTCCTGGCGACGAACTAGGTTGCGCCGGATCGATACCCCCTAGGATGATAAAGATGGATCTCACCCCGCCGCCGTTTTCCCATTTTTCCCATGAAGGCCTGGAGATCGCCTTTTTCGACGAGGGCGATCCAGCCGGCGCGCCCATCCTTCTCATCCACGGGTTTGCCTCGAGCGCCAACGTCAACTGGGTTTTTCCGGGCTGGCTGAAGACGCTCGGTGACGCCGGCTATCGTGTGATTGCGCTCGACAACCGCGGCCACGGCAAGAGCAGCAAGCCCTACGATCCAGCACTTTATCACCCGCAGCAGATGGCCGGCGACGCCGTAGCGCTGCTCGGGCATCTCGGCATCGCCGAGGCGCATGTGATGGGCTACTCGATGGGTGCGCGCATCTCTGCCTTCCTGGCGCTCGCACACCCCCACCGCGTGCGCTCGCTGGTCTTTGGCGGCCTGGGCATCGGCATGGTGACGGGGGTAGGGGATTGGGACCCGATCGCCGACGCCTTGGCGGCGCCGTCTCTTGATGTGGTAACCCACGCGCGCGGCCGCATGTTCCGCGCCTTCGCCGACCAGACCAAAAGCGACAGGCAGGCGCTCGCAGCCTGTATCTCGACATCCCGCGATCTATTGACCGCCGAGGACATGGCACGCATCGACGTGCCGACCCTCATCGGTGTCGGGACCAAGGACGACATTGCCGGCTCGCCGCAGGAACTGGCGGAGTTGATGCCGAACGCGCGTGCGCTTGATATTCCGGGGCGGGACCATATGCTCGCCGTGGGTGATCGCGTTTTCAAGAAGGCCGTTCTCGAGTTCCTCGAGGAAGCAGGGCGCGCCTAGACCATCGAGTGTGACGAACGCGGGGAGCACCCGACGCTTGCCCGCTTCTGAGTTGCTCGACCGAGGGTGGAACTGAGGGCGGGCCATTTAAGTCATGCCGGATTTCCCCTATAGTAACTGTAGGACGGACAGGAAGGAGAGCGACGATGGTCGCCAAGACCGAACTTCGCCAGACGGAAGCGCTGAAGGTGATGGACCCGATCTGGAACAGCCTGCGTGAGGAAGCCCGTGTGGCGGCCGAGCAGGACCCGATGCTGGCGGCCTTCCTGTATTCGACGGTGGTCAACCAGCATTCGCTCGAAGAAAGCGTGATCTATCGCATCTGCGAAAGGCTCGATCATCCCGATCTTCAGGCCAACCTGTTGCGGCAGACTTTCTCGGAGATGCTTGAGGATTGGCCGGAATGGGGCACCATTCTGCGCGTCGACATCCAGGCCGTCTATGACCGCGATCCCGCCTGCACCCGCTTCATCGAGCCGGTGCTCTATTTCAAGGGTTTCCATGCCATCCAGACGCATCGTCTGGCCCATTGGCTGTTGAAGCGCGGCCGCCGGGACTTTGCGTTCTATCTGCAGAGCCGCGCATCGAGCGTCTTCCAGACCGATATCAACCCGGCCGCCCGTATCGGGCGCGGCATCTTCCTTGATCACGCTACCGGCCTGGTCGTCGGCGAGACGGCTGTGATCGGTGACAATGTCTCCATCCTGCACGGCGTGACGCTCGGCGGCACGGGCAAGGAAGGCAGCGACCGCCACCCGAAGATCGCCGACGGCGTCCTGATCGGTGCCGGCGCCAAGATCCTCGGCAATATCCACATCGGCCACTGCTCGCGCATCGCTGCCGGCTCGGTCGTGTTGAAGCCGGTGCCGCCTAAGTCGACGGTGGCAGGCGTGCCGGCCAAGGTGGTGGGCGAGGCCGGCTGCTCCGAGCCGTCGCGTCAGATGGACCAGATCCTGAGCAGCTTCGATATCTGAACATAGGGGAACCGGTGCGTAAGCCTCTTTCGAGGGGTTTACACCCGGCGATGCAGCGTGCGAGAAGCGCCGCACAGATAAATGGCTACGGAGACGTATTTTGAAGCCCGAAGAAATCCGCAAGCTTGAAGCCTATTTCAAGCGCACCTTCAATCAGCAGATGGTCGTCAAGGCTCGCCCGAAGAAGGACGAGTCCGCTGAAGTCTATCTCGGTGACGAGTTCCTCGGTGTTGTTTTCCGCGACGAGGAAGACGGTGAGCTTTCCTACAACTTCTCCATGGCGATCCTCGACATCGACCTCTAAGTCCTGTCGACGGACGACAAAGTAGCGAGCCCCGAAAATCCCAGCGATTTTCGGGGCTTATTGTTTTCGGCGAAGCGTTGCTTTCGTGTTGGGCAATTGCTCGCAGATTTCATCTTGCCTGATCAGCAGGGAACGACAGAAATTTTGCGCTTCCCGGCGTTTTTTCATCAAGTTGTTGCATCCGTTGTATTTTATTGCGTCGCACACTCGTCTTGACTTTTTGTGCAGTGCACATAAACTGAAGCCTCCAGATCAGGCCGTCACTAAGGAGACACCGGATGTTCAACTTCGATGATGCAAACAAGAAGAGCAAAGAAGCCATTGACGTGGCTGTAAAGAGCTATTCCGCTTGGACCAAGGGTCTCCAGGCAATCGCGACTGAAGCTGCTGATTTTTCCAAGAAGTCCTTCGAAGACAGCGTTGCGCACGTCGAGAAGCTCTCGGGCATCAAGAGTGTCGAAGCTGCATTCGAGCTGCAGACCAACTACATCAAGTCGAGCTACGAAGGCTTTGTAGCCGAGGCTACGAAGATCGGCGAAATGTACGCTGATCTCGCCAAGGATGCCTACAAGCCCTACGAAGCGCCGGTTGCCAAGGCAACGGCAGCATTCAAGGCCGCCGCGACCTGATCGCCAAGCACAGAGTTCGTCTATCGAGGGTCGGTCGCAACCGCGACCGGCCCTTATTATTGCTATGGCGACGGCGTGGATGTCGCCGCAAGACTCCAGGACTGATCCGGGAGGCGTGGTCCTGAGGCTTTGTTTGGACACTCTCCCCACACAGCCGTAAAATGTGACAAGATATTTGGCGGAGAGCAGGCATCGGCCATGGACCTTCGGCGAAGATTAGCAGCCATCGTAGTGGCCGACGTGGCTGGTTATAGTCGGCTGACCGGCCAGGATGAAGAGCTTACCATTGCCACCTTGAAGGCTTATCGTGAGATCATTGATGGCCTGATCGCATGTCATGAAGGCCGCATCTTCGGGAGCGCTGGCGACAGTGTTCTCGCGGAGTTTGCGAGCCCCGTCGAGGCAGTGCGCTGCGCCACCGAAATCCAACTTGAGATCGACAGCCGGAACACCAACTTGCCCGAGCCAAGCCGTATGCGATTTCGCATTGGCATCAACCTCGGTGACGTGGTGGCGGACGGCGACAATCTTCTGGGCGACGGAGTAAACGTCGCTGCCCGCTTGGAGGCGCTTGCGCCGGCCGGCGGGGTATGCGTCTCCGAGACGATCCATGTCCAGGTTCGTGATCGGCTCGCCCTGGATTTTGTGGACTTTGGTGAGCACAAGGTGAAGAACATCGCTCGGCCGGTGCGTGCTTATCGTGTGCCTCTTGTGTCGGAGGAGCGTATCAAGTCACCATTCCGTGGTCTTGACGCCTTTGAGTTCGAACACGCCGATCTCTTTTTCGGCCGTACACACGCAATCGGCCTCTGCATCGACCGGCTGGAACAGCTAGCGGCGAACGGCAAGTCTTTCTTGCTGATCTATGGAATGAGCGGCTCAGGCAAATCCTCTCTCCTGCGTGCCGGGCTACTCCCTAGGATCACACGACCTGGCACGGTGGCGGGCATCACCTTGTGGCGGCGTTGCCTGTTCCGGCCGTCAGAAGGAACCGACGCGACCGCGTCATTGGCCGCTGCATTGCTTCGTGAAGATGCGTTGCCGGAACTGGCACAAGAGACAACCGTGACGGATTTGACGCAGTACCTTCGTAGCGCACCCGACCGCGCCCTTGGGATGATCCGCGCCGCACTCGCCAAAGCTGCTACGCCTGCGCACCCCACTGCGCAGGCGCGGTTGGTGGTCGCTTTAGATCAAATGGAGGAGTTGTTCACGACAGAGGCGGAGCCGATGTCCCAGGCGGAACTGGTGAGAGCGCTCGCGACGTTTGCAGGAAGCGGGTTCGTTTGGGTGATTGGCACGATCCGTTCTGATTTTTTTCACCGATGCAGCGAGGTTCCCGGCTTCTGGACGCTGAAAGATGGGCTCAGCAGCTATGAACTGTTGCCCCCGACTGGCCCGGAAATCGCTCAGATCATCCGCGAGCCGGCACGCGCAGCCGGTTTGCGTTTTGAGGAGGCCGCAGATCAGGGGCGGCTAGAGGACGTGCTGCAGGAGGCAGCGGTTGCAGATGCCAGATCATTGCCCCTTCTTGAATTCATGCTGGAAGCGCTCTTCCAGGCAGGCCGAGAGCGCCGTCTGCTCACATTCGCGGCGTATAGAGCGTTTGGCGGCCTTGAAGGCGCGATTGCACGTCGCGCCGACGAGGTAGTCGGGTCGCTTCCCCCTGACGTACAGGATGCCTTGCCCGCCGTGCTCACCGCTCTGACTACAGTACGCCTCGGCGAAGAGGCGATCACGGCGCGTCCTGCCCCGCTCTCGCAATGGAGCGGCCGGCCGGCGCAAATCGTTCTCGTCAACGCTATGATGGCCGCCCGGCTCCTGGTCAGCGACGAAAATCCTGCGGGCGATGCAGTTGTGCGCGTAACACATGAAGCGCTTCTCACTCGCTGGCCGCGGGCGCGGGACATTGCGCATGCGAACCGGAATTTTCTCGAGACACGTGCGCGCGTGCAGGCGGATGCTCGCCTATGGCTTTTTGACAACAAGAACCCAGACCTTCTGCTGCCCCCCGGCAAGCGGTTAGCAGAGGGCGAAGAACTTCTGTCGAGACGTGACGAGGTCGAAGACGAGATCGTCGCCTACGTCGAAGCCTCGTTGCAGATGCACCAGACCAGGCTGGAAAAAGAGCGCCAAGTTGAGCGCATGCGCATAGAGGCGGAAGAGGACACGAAGCGAGAGCGATTGGAAAGTGAGGCTGAACGTCGAAGCTTGGCGGCCGAGGCCGCGATACGCCTCGCGCGGCGTACGCGTTACGCAGCCATCATTGCGCTAAGTTTGGGCCTCATCGCCGGTGCTGGTGCGATCGCCGGATTCCATGGGCAACACGAGGCGAGACGACAGGCTATGGTGGCTCAAGTCAATGCAGACCAAGCCCGTGCAGCTGAGCGGAAGGCCATTGAGGCGCGCAACCAGGCGCTCCGCAATCAATCCCTTTCCCTCTCGTTTCTTTCTCAGCAGACCGCTGCGACCGGCGACACCGAAGCCGCCATTCTGCTGGCGCTGGAGGCGTTACCGAAGGACGCTGCTGCCCCGGAACGGCCCTATGTGAAAGAAGCGGAATTTGCCCTTTACCAGGCGCTGTTCCAGCACCAGCAGACCATGATCTTCCGCCATGATGCTGGCGTGACATATGCCGCTTTCAATGCAGGCGGAGACCGTATCGTCACGTCGTCTTACGACCGGACCGCGCGCATCTGGAACGTTGTAAACGGGACGGAAATTGCGGTCTTGAGAGGCCACGAGGACGCGGTCGAAAGCACTTCCTTCAATCCGGACGGCAGTCTTGTCGTGACGGCCAGCCGCGACGGCACGGCGCGAGTCTGGGACGTCGCGGCGGGTAAGCAGATCTTCGTCCTTCCCCAGCCTGGCCACGTTCACACCGCGATGTTCAGCCCTGCCGGCACGCGGGTGCTCACCGGATCGGATCAAGGAGCTTTGACTATCTGGGATACACAGACGGGGGGAAGAACTGAAATCGCTGAGAGCTTCGGGACAACGTCAGCTGCGTTCAGCCCTGATGGTCTGAGTGTCGCGGCCGGCAACGGACATGAACGTTCTGTTCGCATCTGGAGCGTTGAGAGCCGTCAGTTAATCAGGAGACTGGACAACCAGTTTTGGCCCGATGAAGTCGTATTCAGTCCCGATGGCAGCAAGATCCTGGCAGCCTCATGGGGCACAATAACATGGACCATGACGTCCCGCCTTTGGGATGTGCCGAGCGGAACCCTGATTGCGTCACTTCTCGGTCACACGAGCGATATCCAGGGTGGCACCTTCAGCCATGACGGCCGCTATATTGCGACGGTATCCCTCGACGGCACGGCGCGCTTATGGGATGGCATGTCCGGCAATATGCGTCGCGCGCTGGGGCAGGAAACCGGTGGGCTTAAGCTGTCTGCTTTCCAAGCCGCGGATGGCGACCAGAAGATGAATTGCGCATTCAGCCCTGACGACCGGCTCCTCGCCACCGCTTCAAAGGAGAATGCGGTCCGCATATGGGATGTTGAGAGCGGCACTGAATTTGCGACTATCAGAGGACATCGTGGGCCGGTCGCGCACGTGGCTTTCCGTCCCGACGGTAGTGGTCTCCTTACCGCCTCGTTCGACGGCACGGCCCGACTGTGGGACATCGATGGCGTCCTGGCAACTACCTTAAGACACCAACACCGACCGACATTTGCTGTATTCAGCCCGGATGGAAAGCGCGTCATGACGGGGGATACCATCGCTCGCATCTGGGATGTCGCGAGCGGCCGCGAGCTCACGAGACTTGAAACCGATGGCGAGGCGGTCGAGTACGGAACCTTCAGCCCGGATGGCCGCGTCGTTGCGACCGCTTCTTCGTACGGCCGTATTACGCTTTGGGACGCGGAGAGCGGGCGCGCGGCACGTCGTTTGGCCGATAACGGCACGGCTGTCGTCTATATTCAGTTCAGCCCTCGCGGCGACCTGCTGGCATCGGCGTCCGCGGATGGAACGGCGCGGCTCTGGAACACGTCGACAGGTGCCGAAGTGGCCGTTCTGACGGCAAGCGGGAACTTGCGGAAGGTTCTGTTCAGCCCCGATGGCAAGCTTGTGATCACAGCGTTGACAGACAACACGGCGCGGCTGTGGAGGACGGACGGAACCGAGTTGGAAATTCTGGCCGGGCATCAGAAGCGAATCTCGGCGGCCGCCTTCAGTCCCGACGGTGGTCTGGCTGCGACCAGCTCGCTGGATGGGACCGCCCGGGTCTGGTCCACCACGGACGGCAGCGTCGTCGCCACGTTGAGAGGCCATGGCGATGGGTTGACAGATATCGCATTCAGTCAGGATGGCCGATCGATCGTGACCGCTTCGCGCGATGGTACGGCCCGCATTTGGAATGTTCCCGATGGAGCGGAGCGGCATATCCTCAAAGGGCACGATGGTGGGCTGAACTACGCCGCATTCAGCCGGAATGGCTCATTCGTTGCAACGGCTTCTTTTGAAGACCACACGGTGAGACTGTGGGACGTGGATTCGGGCCGTCAGGTGATGCTCCTTGCCAATCAGCCGGATGCAACGGACGCGGAACCAAGTGCAATGCGGCCAGCCTTTAACTCTGATGGAACCGAGATCGCAGTCGCTTCCGCATACCGAAAGATACAGATCATTCGGGTTTTTCCGTCAACTGGGGACCTGATCGCTTTTGCCCATAGCATCGTAGTGCGCGACCTGACGCCCTGCGAGCGAAAGCGCTTCTTCTTGCCGGTTGACGGCCAGCGGGCAGAATGCCGGAGCTAGGGGAACGTCTCGGATGATTGATGTGACACCTGCGAATGGCGCTTCGGCCGGAATGGCAGAGCGGACATCCTCGCCGCATATCCCAGTTTCCGCTTTTGGCGCATAGTTGCCATGCTCATCAAGGCTGCTGGTCTCTACACTGAATCCAGGACGTGCTGCGCAGATGCAAGAGGAACACCGCTACTGCTTAGCGATATGAGGTGGGTTTCAGGTTCGATTCCTATCAAGGCGAGGGATTTGGAGGTATCCGGACTGGGCGCATGTTGCCGACTTCCGTCGTCTCAGTCGGGTGGAGAGTTCGAGTGAATGCCCTTAGTCTGAACGCCCAGGAAGCGTCAGGATAATTGGCCAGTGCGATCCGAGCGTCTTAATTGGGGCCGAAAGGCGTCGGTCGGCTTTCGTGCTGCGAGTTTTAAAAGCAGACCTTGAGCCTGGCGGGGCGTGGTCTGACGCGAAGTGGACGTTAGGTTGCCCTCGGCCGAACGCATACTTTCCAGCGCGCCCTTCGGAGTCCGAAATCCTTGGTTTCGGTCCCATCACTTCACCTATAAGGTGAGGGACATCGCTTAGAGGAATCGAGACCCATGCCCACGGAAAGGGATGACCGGCCGCCTGTTGCGCTGGAACAGCGCGAGGTAAGTGCCGACCACCGCATGTTCTCGCCTTCCGTAGCGCGAAATTCGGCGCCGATCCTCGCGGTCCTAAAACGTGTCCTTCCAACACATGGGGCCGTGCTGGAGATTGGTTGCGGGACCGGCGAGCACGC
>NZ_JAEPRP010000145.1:0-19144 GCF_016652895.1 Ensifer sp. SSB1 | reverse complement strand
GATGACATTGAGGATCGCTTCGAGCGTGATGGTGATGATGCGGGCGCCGCCCGGGCTGCCGATCACCATGAAGGGTTTGCCGTCCTTGGAGATGATCGTCGGGCTCATCGATGACAGTGGCGTCTTGCCGGGCGCAATCGCGTTGGCCTCGCCCTGCACCAGCCCGTAGAGGTTGGGCACGCCGGGCTTGGCGGTGAAATCGTCCATCTCGTTGTTGAGTAGGATGCCGGTTCCGGGCGCCACCACGCCGGCGCCGAAGGAGCCGTTCAGCGTATAGGTGACGGCAACGGCATTGCCCTCGTCGTCGATGATCGAATAGTGCGTCGTCTCCTTGCTTTCACCGAAACCCTTGGGGATCAGCGTTGCGGAAACGCCGGCGCGGAACGGATCGATCTTGGCGCGGATTTCCTTTGCATAGGCCTTGTCGGTGAGCTTGGCGACGGGGTTTTCGACGAAGTCCGGATCGCCGAGCGACGTGTTGCGGTCGACATAGGCATGACGCATCGCCTCGATCATCACATGCACGGTCTCGGCGGCGCCATAGCCCATGTAGGAAATAGGGTAGCCTTCGAGAACGTTGAGAATTTCGCAGATGATCACGCCGCCGGAGGACGGTGGCGGCGAAGAGACGATGTCATAGCCGCGGTAGTTGCACTTGACCGGCTCCAGTTCGCGCACGGCGTAGCGCTCGAAATCTGCTTTCGCCAGAATGCCGCCCTTATCGGCGCTCGCCTTGACGATCTGATCGGCAATCGCCCCTTTGTAGAAAGCGTCGGTGCCCTTCTCGGCGATGCTCGAAAGCGATGCGGCAAGGTCGGCCTGGACAAGCTTCTCGCCGGCGACGAAAGGCTTGCCGTCCTTCAGGAAGATGGCGGCGGCTGCCGGATCCTTGGCGAGCCTGTCCGTCTCGCCCTCGAAGGAATCGATATCGCCCTGCTCCAGCACGAAGCCATCCTTGGCAAGCGCGATCGCCGGCGCGATCAGATCGGCAAGCGACTTGGTGCCATAGCGACTGCGGGCCACTTCAAAGCCCATGACCGGCCCCGGGACGCCGACGGCAAGATAGCCCTCGGTGCTCAGGCCATCGACGACATCACCCTTGGCGTCGAGATACATGGTCTTGGTCGCAGCTTGAGGCGCCCGTTCGCGGAAGTCGAGGAAGGTGGTCTTGCCGTCCTTGAAGCGGATCGTCATGAAGCCACCGCCACCGATATTGCCGGCAGTCGGATAGGTGACGGCAAGCGCATAGCCGACGGCAACGGCCGCATCCACCGCATTGCCGCCGCTTTTCAGCACGGCAACGCCGACGTCGGACGCCAGATGCTGGGCGGTGACCACCATGCCGTGCTCGGCCTTCACAGGCTCCGGCGAGGCCGCCTGCACCGCCCAGGGCGTCAGGCTCAACGAAACAAACACGGTGACGGGCAGGTTCTTCAAGCGGAAACTCAGCATGCGTCTCTCCCTCGCAGGCGTTGCTCGCAGTGCTTTGCCGGCGGCCGCAACGCGGACGCTCCCCACCACGCCCAAGCGTGGCGGCAACAATCTTTCGGCCAGGCAAGCACTGATTGTAGGCGGCTATGAAGTCACGGGAGTATAGCCACGCTCGATCGGCGATGGCAATTCACACCTCGCCAATCGCAGCGCTTGCATTTGCGGCCGGCACCTGCGTCGGGTTGCCCAAGTCAGCGCACGTGGCGTCTCGTCAGGCGGCATCCGCCAGGATGAGATCGGCGCCCTTTTCCGCAACCATCATCGTCGGCGCATTGATGTTGCCGGCGGTGATGTTGGGGAAGATCGAGGCGTCGACGACACGGAGGCCGGGAACACCGTGGACCTTCAGGCGACTGTCGACCACCGAACGCGCCTGATCCGACCCCATCGCGCAGGTGCCGCAGAGATGGTAGATCGATCCTGAGTTTTCGCGGAAATAGTCCAGCAGCGCCTCGTCGCTTTCGACGCGTGGCGCCGGCGAGATTTCTTCTGCCGTCAGCGAAGAGAGCGCCGAGGCCGACGCGATGCGCCGCACCAGCCGACTCCCCTGCAGCACCTCGTCGATGTCGCGATCGGTCGTCAGATAGTTCGGGCGGATCAGCGGCTTCGCCGAGGGATCCCCGGACGCGATAGAGATGCTGCCGCGGCTCGTCGGCCGGCAGGAGTTGAAGCAGATCAGGTAACCAGGATAGGGCTCCGGCTTCAGACCGGCCTTCGGATCTTTCGGAATTCGGTAGGAGAGCGGGTTGAAGTAGAGCTGGATGTTCGGCCTCTCTTCATCAGGCTTCCCGCGGAAGAAACCGCCCGCCTGGTTGACGCTCATCGAGAACGGTCCCTTGCCGGTTAAGAGATACTGCAGGCCGAGCCGCATCTGGCCGAAGAGGCTGCCGAACTCATCGTTCAAGGTCGGGATCGTCGCGCGATAATAGAAGCTGGCGCAGAGATGATCCTGCAGGTTCTGGCCGACGGCCGGCAGATGCCGGCGCGTTTCGACCCCGAGCGACGACAGCGCCTTGCCGTCACCGATGCCCGAGACCTGCAGCAGTTGCGGGCTACCGACCGCGCCGGCGGCCAGGATGACTTCGCGCCCCGCCGTGAAGCGCCGCCGCGTCCCATTCTGAATGACATCGACGCCGGTCACGCGCCCATCTTCGCCAAAGACCAGTCCTTTGGCCTGCGCGTAGCGTTCGATCGTGAGATTGGGACGCTTGAGGGCGGGCCTCAGATACTCGGCGCTCGAATGCGAGCGGCGACCATTGTTGGTGTTAACGTCGTAGACACCGGCGCCCTCGATCGAGGCGCCGTTGAAATCTTCGTTCAGCGGCAATTGTAGCGAACCGCAGCTTTCGAGGAATGCATCGGTGATCGGGTGCGTCATGCCGCGCATCGGCGTGATGTGGATTGGCCCTTCGCCGCCGTGCCACTCCGATGATCCCCGGGCATGGGTTTCGAGCCGCCGGAAGTAGGGCAGCACGTCGTCATAGCCCCAGCCCGCATTGCCGGCGTTTTTCCAGTCGTCGAAGTCGTCGCGCGCGCCGCGCACATAGATCATCGCGTTGATCGAGCCGGATCCGCCCTGGACCTTGCCACGCGGCACGTAGATGCTGCGATCCTGAAGCTCGGCCTCCGGCTCGCTCGAATACATCCAGTTGACCGCGGGGTTGTAGTAGCTGCGGGCGTAGCCGACCGGGATCTTGAACCAGAAGGAATTGTCGTTGCCGCCGGCCTCGATCAAAAGCACCTTGTGGCGACCGTTTTCGCTGAGCCGGCTCGCAAGAATGCAGCCCGCCGACCCGGCGCCGACGATGATGTAGTCGTAGATCATCTCGATATCCTATCGTCGGAGTTATCCGCGTGCCGGCGCAAAGGCCTTCACGTCCGCCGGCCGGCTGTCCATCTGCAGGTGCAGGCGCTCGCCGGTGTAGGGCGTGTGCTTCTCGACGACATCCATGTTGAGCTCGATGCCGAGACCAGGTTCGCGCGACGGGATGATATAGCCGTCCTCGACGATGAGCTTGGTCTTCAGCACGTCCGCATGGAACCCGCTGAAATCGAGGATCGCCTCATGGATGAGGAAGTTTGGTGTGGCGGCAGAAAGCTGGATGCTGGCGGCGGCGCCCACCGGGCCGTTGTAGAGATGCGGCGCGATCTGGGCGTAGTAGGCCTCGGCCATGCCGGCGATCTTCTTCGCTTCGAGAAGCCCGCCGACGCGCGCGACATTCATCTGCAGGATCGAGGCAGCCTTGAGTTCGAGGATGCGCTGGAACTCGTATTTGGTCGTCAGGCGCTCGCCGGTCGAAATCGGAATGGAGGTCGCACGCGCCACCTCGGCCATCGCCGCTTCCTGGCCCGGAGGAACCGGCTCTTCGAACCAGAGCGGGTCGTATTTTTCGAGGCGCCGCGCCAGCCGGATCGCCGAGGACGGCACCATCTGGCCGTGCGTGCCGAAGAGCAGATCGGCGCTGCTTCCGACAGCCTCGCGGATCTTGCGGCAGAACTCCTCCGAGCGATCCATGACGCCGAGCGAAAGCTGATGGCCGGAATAGTTGGTGTAGGGGCCTGCCGGATCGAACTTGACGGCGGTGAAGCCCATCTCGACCATTTCGACGGCGCAGTCGGCGGCGAGATCCGGGTCGTTGAAATCGAACTCGCCGGCGGCATTCTTCGGATAAAGATAGGTATAGGCGCGCAGCTTCTCGTGCACCGTGCCGCCCAAGAGGTCTGCGACCGGCCGGCCGGCGGCCTTGCCGATGATATCCCAGCAGGCGATTTCGAGGCCCGAGACGATGCCCATCATCGTCGGGTCCGGGCGCTGGGTGAAGCCGCTCGAATAGGCCGAGCGCCAGAAGCGCTCGATCTGGTGCGGGTCATGGCCGAGCAAATGCCGCTCGAAGACGTCCTCGATCAGCGGTGTCAGCGCCTTCGGATGGAACGAGGTCGCGTAGATCTCGCCGATGCCCTCGATGCCGCAGGCGGTCGTGAGGCGCACGAAGATCCAGTACATGCCACCCACATGCGGCGGCGGGACGGCGACGGCATAGGTCTTGAGAGACGCGATCTTCATGGGGGTCATCCTTTTTTCTTGAGGCGGGCCATCAGCGCCAGGGTGGCGATGGCGCCGAGGACGCAGACGGCGGCGATGTAGCCGAAATAGAACTGGTAGCCGGTGATGCCGGGATAGCGGTCCGACAGGTATCCGTTGACGAGCGGCAGGTAGGTGTCGGGCGCATAGCCGACGAGCGAGATGATGCCGATGGCAAGCCCGGTGATGTTGGCCGGCACGTGGCAATCGTCGAGGATCGCCCAGTAGAGACCGCGGATCGTGTAGGTGATGAGGCCGACGAGCAGCACCAGCCCGACGAAGAGGACCGTAGAGCCAACACCTGGGAGCGCGATCATCGCCACGAGGCTGGCGATCGCGACAAGGAAGCTCAGGAGCAGGATGCCCGTCTTGCCGTAGCGGTCACCGAGCAGGCCGCCGCCGATACCGCCGACCGGGCGCAACCACAGCTTAACCGTGACGATCAGGCCGGCCATGGCGGCTGAAATGCCGAAGCCGCCTTCCTGCAGATAGGCCGAGAAGCTGTAGGTCGCAAGGAAGACGTGATAGCCGCAGAAGATGATGGCGGCGACCAGCCACACCTCGGGGATACAGAGCAGCGTCTTGATGTCGGCAAGCAGGTTGCCTTCGCGCATACGCGCGCCCTTGTTGACAGCGACGGGCTGCGAGACGGCGAAGTAAGCGACGCCGACGACGATGCAGAAGATGGCATAGAGCAGCACGACATCGCGGAAGCCCATGGCAAGCGCGGCACCGCGCGTTTCCGTCGTGAAGACGAAGAGCGCGATGGCGACGCTTGCAAGCAACGCCTCAACCAGGCCGCGACCACCGTCGAGAATACCGAAGAAGCGTCCCTGCTCATTGGCGCCGGCAATCAAGTTCACCTGCTTCAGCGTGGCGGCCCAGAACGTCAGGCCCGTCGTGACCCCGAAGCCGCAATAGATGACGAGAAGCGATGAGTAGCTGGGCAGCGTCGCATACCAGAGGCCGAGCAGACCGGTGCCGACCATGGAGATGAGGATCAGGATTCGGGGCTGGACGCGGTCGGCAAGCCAGCCGCTCGGCAGATAGCCGACAAGGAAGCTGGTGCCGAGAATGGAATAAAGGACGCCAAGCTCGGTGTTCGAGAGCTTCAGCACCTCCAGCATCGTCGTCTGGTAGGACTGGCGCAGATAAAGGATCGGATAGATCGCACCGGCAGCGACCACGATCAGCGCCAGTTGCAGATAACGGCTGCTGGCCGACACGGACGGCGCGGCGATTTCTGTTTCGGAAATTGAGCTCAAGGGTAGTCTCCTCCCAGACCGATGGCGGGAGCAATGCCATCGGCCCGGTCTTGATGTTGATGTCCAGACAATCCCGGTTCCCGTTCGGAATTGCGTCATTTCAGAAGGTCAGTGTTTCAGGACGACGAGGCGCGTCTGGGTGAATTCCAGCATGCCGTGCTTGCCGTCGTCGCCGCCGAGGCCCGAGCGTTTCCAGCCGGCATGGAAGCCCTGATAAGGATCGGCCGGGAAGCGGTTGACATAGAGCTCACCGGCCTCGATGGCGTCGCTCGCGCGCATGACGGTGCGGTAGTTTTCGGTGAAGAGAACCGAGCTCAGGCCGAACTGATGGTCGCTTGCCTTTGCCAATGCTTCCTCGAACGTCGAGTAGCGGATCATCGCGAGCACCGGACCGAAGACTTCCTCGCGCACGATCTCCATTTCCTGGCGGCAGCCGGAAATCAGCGTCGGCGGATAGAAGTAGCCCGGTCCTTCCGGAAGATGACCGCCGGTCTCGACCGTTCCACCTTCCGCCTTCGCCTGCTCGACCATTTCATGCACCCGCTTCTGCGCGGCGGCGTTGGCGAGCGGCCCCATGCGGGTCGCATCCTCGGCGCGGTCGCCGAAGGCGCGGGCGGAAAAGCCTTCCCGCAGCTTGGCGAGAAGCGTGTCATGCACGCTTTCGTGGACATAGAGCCGCTCGACGCTGGTGCAGACCTGGCCGCAATGGGCGGTCTTGGCGGCGATGATCGCCTGTGCGACGACATCGAGATCGGCATCCGGCTCGACGATAACAGGCGTCTTGCCGCCGAGTTCGAGCGAGGGCTTGGCGATGTTTTCCTTGCAGTAGTCGAGCACGATGCGACCGGCCGAAACGCTGCCGGTCAGCGTGATCATGCCGACGCCGGGATGGGTGCAGAGCGTTTTCGCAACGTCATGCGACATGGTGAGGATGTTGACGAGACCTTCCGGCAGGCCGGCCTCGACGATCGCTTCGGCCAAAACGAAGGCGGATGTCGGCGTGTTGTTGCTCGGGCGCACAACGACGGCGTTTCCGGCTATCAGCGCCGGGGCGATTTTGCGCACCAGTGTGTAGATCGGATAGTTGAACGGGATCAGGCAGGCGGCGACACCGATCGGAACGCGCTTGAGGAGAAGCGTTTCGCCGGGATTGTCGCTCTCGATCACTTCGCCCTCGATGCGGCGCGCCCATTCGGCGTGGTAGCGCATCAGTTCGGCGCCGTAGATGACCTCGGCGGTCGCGTCGGCGAGGCTCTTGCCCGACTCTTTCACCAGGGCAGCGCCGATGTTTCCGGCCCGGCTTTCGAGCACTGCAGCCAGGCGGCGAAGCGCGTCGCCACGCTGGATGGCCGGAAGGGCCGCCCAGCCGCGCTGGGCCTTCACGGCTGCCTCGACCGCCGCTTTTGCCTCCTCGTCCGTTGCCGCCGGCACCGATGTGAAGACCTGGCCGGTTGCCGGATTACGGACGTCGATCGTCACCGCAGACGTGCTTTCGATGAAACGACCGCCGGAAAAGTTGCGATAGGGGCTCATGGCATCTCGGATGTGTTGGCCGCGGCTCCGGGCGCCAAAGGCACGCGGGACTAGCGGACTGCGCGGGAGAGAGCACAACGAGCGGCGGCCCGTCTCTCTCCCCGACCGAGACCGTCACGAAACTGTTGCGACGATAGGCCCGGAGGCACAAGCGAGTAATTTTCAGTGAGAGCATTCCAAAATGGAATGCTTGGCTCAGGCAACTCGGTCAGCCGAAACTTCCGTAAGCAGCCAGGCGCGGAAGGTATGGACCTTGCTGTCGGTTCCCGCCTGGGGCCGCGTGACGAACCAATAGGATTCATGCCCCTCAACTTCGACGTCGAAGAGTTGCACGAGCTGCCCAGTTTCCAACTGAACCCGCACCATCGAACGATCGGCAACGGTGACGCCCAGACCCGCGCAGGCCGCCTCGATCGCAAGGTCGAGCAGGTCGAACTCCAGCCCGCCGCGCGTATCGACATCCTGGAACCCGGCCGCGTCCAGCCAATGGCGCCAGGTCAGATAGCGCCGGTCGGGCGAGGCGAGCACGTGCAGGAAGGTGAAGCGTTGGAGGTCCGACGGACCTTCGATTTTCACCCCTTCGAGCAGCGATGGCGCACAGACGACGACGTGCCGTTCCGTCATCAGGATGCTGGCATCCAGCATCGGCCACTCGCCATCGCCGAAGCGGATCGCGCAATCGAGAAGGCCGCGCTCGGCAAGCGTGTCCGTGGCCTCCGTGCTGAGGCTGATATCGACGTCGGGCAAAGCTGCACGCAGTCGCGGCATACGCGGCAGCAGCCAGCGCTTGGCAAAGGTCGGCGGCACGTTGATCCGCAAGCGGTTCTGGTTGCTCTTCTCGGTGATGCTGCGCAGCGACACCTCGATGCTGTGAAACGCCTCCTGGATCGTCGCCAGCAATTCGGCGCCGGCCGGCGTCAGTTCGAGATGGTGGTGGCGGCGGATGAGCAGGTCTTCGCCAAGTTCGTCCTCGAGGTTGCGGACCTGCCGACTGACGGCGCTTTGCGTGAGGTTGAGCCGCTCAGCCGCCCGCGTGAAGCTGCGGGTCTGCCCGACCACTTCGAAGACCTTCATCGCCGACAGTCCAGGAAGTCTTCGCATCGATAACGTGGCCTCGAGAAACGCTGCGTCCCTGCGGATTGTCGCGGGGTCGATGCTTACTCTTGCGTGCCGTGCTCTAGCGCACAAGCACGAAAATCCAAATCGCACCCACGGACCACAGGCATGCGTCCGGTTGTCTCGCAACGACAAACGGCGGCTCTCGCCGCCGTTCACCTATCCAAGCCATCGCCTGGCCAAGCCCAGACGAAAACTGGAAACTCACTCGTTCTTACTCCGCGGCATAGAAGCCGTAGAGCACCGGCATCAGCCCGACCAGTGCCTCGAAGCGCTTGAAGGATTTGCGCTCGGGTCGGGTCCAGCCGGTTTCGGCCAGCGCCGAAAGCCGGGGGAAGACGAGCCGGTCGAAGACGGCGCGGTCGGTCATAGGCTCGGACCAGATGCAGCACTGCACGCCGAGCAAATGCTTCTTCTGCGCATCCGTCCAGCCCTCGACGGGGTCAAAGGTGTAGAGCTTTTCCGGATCCGACCAGCCGGCCCAGCTGCCGCCCGGCTCCGACCAGGCCGGGCTGTTGGCCATGTCGAGATAGTAGACCTGGCCGGGGCAGACGACGATGTCATAGCCTTCCTCGGCAAGTGCTGCCGATGCCTCGACCGTACGCCAGCCGAAGAGCAGGGATTTCGCCTTGTCGATGACATTGCCGTGGGCCGCCTCCTGCCACCCGCCGGTGACGCAATCGCGGCTTGCCAGGAATTTCTGGACGCGGGCCAGGAACTCGCCCTGCAGCACCGCAGCACCCGAGCCGTCGATTTCGTCGGCGCCGTGGGTGTTGGTGACGACGTTCAGCCGCTTGGCATGGGTTTCGGCGACCTCGTCGCCGGCGAGCGCGCGCAGCCGTGCCAGTGCTTCCGGCGAACCGGACCAGGCGCCGAGTGGTACCTCGTCAGCGCCAACATGGATGGCGCGCATCGGGAAGAGATCGATCAACTCGTCGAAGATGATCTCCAGCACGCGATAGGTCTCTTCACGCGCCGGGTTGAGGCAATTGTCCGGGAAGCCCTGGACCGAATGATAGCTGCCCTTCTCGTCGGGATCGCGCAGCTCCGGGATCGCTTGCAGCATGGCATAGGAATGTCCGGGAATGTCGATTTCCGGCATCACCTCGATGCCGAGGTTGGCTGCCAGCGCCACGATCTGACGGACTGCCGCCTTGGTGTAATAGCCACCAGTCGGCTCAGGCCCGGAGCCGAGCAGCGGTGGGATCTTGCGGCCGTGGCCGCGCCAGGCGCCGATTTCGGTCAGCGCCGGATAGGCGTCGATCTCGATGCGCCAAGCCTCGTCGTCGGTCAGGTGCCAGTGGAAACGATTGAGCTTGTTCCAGGCCATCAGCCGCAGGAAGCGCTCGACTTCCGCTGTGCTGTAGAACTGCCGGGCGACGTCGAGATGGGTGCCGCGCCAGGCGAGCGCCGGCTCGTCCTTGATCTCGCCGCCCGTCGGAAACACGAAGGTGCCCGGATGCGACCGCGCCCCGCGCAGGACCTGACCGAGCGTGATCAGTCCGTAGAGGATGCCCGTCTCGCTACCACCCGAAACGGCAACGCCGGCGAGCGAGAAGCGGATCGTGTAGGCCTCCGGACCAAGGTCTGCTGCCTTTGACAGAGCGACCGGGAAACCGCCTTCCGCCGCCGGCCGGACGATGCCCTCAACCGGAAACAGGCTGGCCGTGAGATCGGCAAACGCCTTCGCAGCGGCGGACGCTTCACTGCCTTCGGCCTTCAGATCGAGCCCCGGAGGCGCCAGCAACTGACCGGAGACCGCAACCGCTTGCGGCCAGGGCACGATCGAGACCGGCACCGGCGCCACCTTCGGCACCGGATAGACGGCGGCGCCGCGCTTCAGCTCCGCATTGTCCCCATGCGCCCGCGAGGCAAGCACGGCCACTGGTGCATTCGTGCCGTCGGAAAGCACCAGGAAGGCCGCGTTAGCGCCATCGGTCCAGTGGCGCGGCTCGAAGCTCATGCCGAGGGCCTTGAGCGTCCAGGTCGCGCCGGGCTTCAGTTCAAACCCCTCCGGCGGCGCGAATTCGGCATAGTTGGAGAGCCGGACGAGAAGCTGCCCGCCCTCGACCTCGGCGGCAGGATCGATGCGTGCAGGGCCGGAGACACAGAGGCGAAAACCCTTGATCGGCCGGTCCGAATTGTTGGTGAGCGTCAGCGCATAGACCGACCTGTCGGCGGTGCCGACCGGCACCCAGAGCGTTTCCAGAAGATAGTCAGATTTGGCGGCAAACGTCATCAAATGGCTCCATGAGTGATTGGTCTCTGCGATCGGCCGGAAGGCCAGCGCGTTTCTTGGCGAAGGCGTGTCCTCGGTTCACATAGCTCCCGTCGGCGTTTGGCCAAGGGCACGGACGAAGTGATTCACGGTAACTTCTTCCACGTCGTCGGAGGCCGGACGGCTCTTTCGCCGCACGTCGTCGGCATGGGCGAGGAAGCGGGCGCTTTGCCCCGGCACGAAGGGGCGATCGGGATCTGGAACCGCAGACAGAAGCAGTTGCGTATAGGGATGGCGGGGATCGCCGATGACGGCGCCGGTCTCGCCCCACTCGACCATCTGGCCTGCAAACATCACCACCACCTCCTCGGCAATGTGGGCGGCCGTGGCGATATCGTGGGTGATATAGAGCATGGCGAGGTTGCGCTCGCGCTTGATGCGCGCAAGCAGTTCCAGGATGTCAAGCCGGATCGAAACGTCGAGCATCGATGTCGGTTCGTCGGCGACGAGCACATCCGGCCCGACGGCGAGCGCCCGCGCAATGTTGACCCGCTGGCGCTGGCCACCGGACAGTTCGTGCGGAAATTTTCGCGCGGTCACACTGGGATCAAGGCCGACATCGGAGAGCAGGCGCGCGACGGCCGCCCGTGCTTCGGCCCCGGTCTTCGCATGACCGTGCAACAGAAGCGGCCGCGCAAGATGGTGGTAGATGGAGAACACCGGGTTGAGTGAGGCGAACGGATCCTGAAACACCATCTGGATCGCCCGGCGACGCCTCTTCTCCTCGGCCCTTTCGCCGGCCTGGGTAACGTCGGCGCCGCGAAACGCCATCCTCCCCGATGTCGGCGCATCGAGCCTTGCGACGATGCGGGCACAGGTGGTCTTGCCGCAACCGGACTCGCCGACCAGCGCCAGCGCCCGGCCCGGCTTCAAGGCGAGCGAAATCCCCCGCAAGGCCTCGACGGCGCCGAAGCTGCGCCTGATGTCCTTGAGGCGCACGATCGCGTCGTCTTCACCAGCCATTGTCGTCGCTAGCGGCATCACGTTCATTCGACGACCCCCAGGCTGCGGACGGATGACGGCAGTTGCGGGATCGCGCCCCAGAGTTTCCGCGTGTAGTCATGTAAAGGCGCGCGGCTGATCTGCTGCGTGTCGCCGACCTCGACCAGTTGCCCTTTCAGCATAACACCGATGCGGTGGCAGAGCTGCGCCATCAGGTGCAGGTCGTGGGTGATGAACAGCACCGAGAAACCGAGGCTGCGCTGCAGGTCGACGATCTGCTCCAGGATTTCCCGCTGGACGACCACATCGAGCGCCGTCGTCGGTTCGTCCATGATGATCAGTTCCGGCTTCAGCGCCAGGCAGATCGCAATGACGATGCGTTGCCGCATGCCTCCGCTGAACTGGTGCGGATAGTTGTCGAGGCGGCCCACCGGAATGCCGACGAGCCGGAACATCTCTTCGGCCCGGGCCCGCGACTGTGGCCGCGTCGCGCCGGTGTGCCGCCGCAGCACGTCGAAGAACTGCGCCTCGACCCGCATCAGCGGGTTGAGCGAATTCATGGCGCTCTGGAACACCATGCCGATCCGCCGCCAGCGCACGCTTTGCAGCGCAGTCTCCGGCATCTTCAGGAGGTTCTGGCCGTCGAGCAGGATCTCGCCGCCGGCGACCCAGGCCGGCGGCTTCGAGAGCCGCGTGATCGCATAGGCAATCGTGCTCTTGCCACAGCCGGATTCGCCGGCAAGACCGAAGAGTTCGCCGCGGCGGACATCGAACGAGACATCGCTGACGGCACGGAAAGCACCATCGTCGAGCAGGTAGTCGACGTTGAGGTTGCGGATTTCCAGCAGTGCGTCACTCATCGGGCCGCCTCCAGTTCACGGCGGCGCAGCCGCGTGAGACGCAACCACCGGCTCAATGCCGGGCCGGAGCGAAGCTGCGGGTTGGCGATCTCGTCGAAGGTGAAGTTGATGAGCGCGAGACCAAGGCCGACGAGCGCGATGCCTGCGGCCGGAACGGCGATGTCCCACCAGGCGCCGACGATGATCGCCGATGAATTCTGGGCGTTGTAGAGCATGGTGCCCCAAGTCACCCGGAGCGGATCGCCGAAGCCGAGATATTCGAGCGTCGTCTGGGCGACGATCGCATAGATGATGCTGCCGACGACATTGATGCCGATCAGCGGCACCAGATTGGGCAGGATCTCGACGAAGATCACCCGCCAGTGCGGCTCGCCGACCATGCGCGCCGCCACCACGAATTCGCGCTGCCGGAGCGCCATGGTCTGCGAGCGGGTCATGCGCGCGCCCCAGGGCCAGGAGGTGAGAGCGATGATCGCCATGATCGCCATCGGCCCGACGGTGCCGGCAAAGGAGGCGAGCAGGATCAAGAGCGGAATGTTGGGGATGACCAGAACGGCATTGGTCGCAAGATCGAGCGTCGCATCGGTGCGACCGCCGAAATAGCCGGCGACGAGGCCGACGATTGTGCCGAGCGCAGTGATCGCAAGGCCGGTGGCAAAGCCCACGGCAAGGGACGGCCTGGCGCCCCAGACAAATTGCGAGAAGACGTCGCGGCCCATCTTCGTCGTGCCGAAGACATGCTCGACGGTCGGCGGCTGATGCGAGCGGCCGACGCGCTCGCTCGGATCGCCCGGCGCAAGAACCGGCGCAAACAGCGCCATCAGGCAGAGCGTGAGAATGATGACAAGGCCGGCGACGGCCTTCTTCTGCCGCCAGAACAAGGAGACGCCCGCATTCATACCCTGCCCTCCCTGATGCGCGGATCGACCACGCCATAGATGATATCGACCAGGAGATTGGCGCCGAGCGTCGCGATCGTCATCAAGAGCAGTTGCCCCTGGATGACCGGATAGTCGCGGGCGACGCTCGCGGTATAGAGCGTCAGGCCGAGGCCCGGATAGTTGAAGACGATCTCGGTCACGATCGAGCCGCCGAAGACCGCACCCAGCATCAGCGCCAGATTGGTCAGCACCGGCAGCATGGCATTGCGCGCCGCATAGCCGAACATCACGGCCGCTTCCGACAATCCCTTGGCCCGGCCCATGGTGACATAGTCCTCGCCAAGCACCGAGATCATGCTGGAGCGCATGGTCGTCTGGAACTCGCCGATGAGATAGGGGGAGAGCGTCAGTACCGGCATGATCGCATGCAGGAAGACGCTGCCGAAGAAGGTGAAGTTCAGCCCCGGATCGAGGTTCGGATCGTAGGCGTAACCGACCGGCAGCAGCCGGAGCGTCACGCCGAAGGTGAACAACGTTGCGAGCGCGATGATGACAGGCGGAACGGCAATCAGCACCACCGAAAAAGGCGACACGAAACTGTCGAAACGCCCGCCGCGGCGCCAGGCGGCGATAGCGCCGAGCAGCACGCCTATGCAAAGCGAGAAGACGATAGCCGTGACGACGAGGAAGGCCGTCCACCCGGCCGAGCGGCCGAGCACTTCAAGCACCGTCTGCGGGTAGTATTTGACCGAGACGCCGAGGTCGAAATGGGCAAGCCCGACGACATAGTCGACGAACTGCTGCCAGATCGGCTGCTCGATCGCGCCGAAGCGCGCCTTGATCGCCTCGATGGCCGCGGGCGTTGCCCGCGGTCCGAGTTGGGCGATCATGCTGTCGACAGGGCTCCCCGGCATCATCCGGGGAACCGCGAAATTCATGACGATCGCGAAGAGGAACGCCACGCAGTAGACGGCAAGCCGCCGGCGGGAAAGCCACATCGTCGGGCCCGTCTCGCCTTATTGCACCGGCTTGAGGCGCAGCAGGTGGACCAGCCGCATCCGGTTGTTATCGTGATCCTCGGGGTTCATGACCGGCTCATCCTTCGTAACCCAGCCGGTAAAGCGCTTGGTCGAGAACTGATACCAGGTCGGACCGTTGAAGACGGGGACGACGGGGAGATTGTCGGCGACGATCACCTGCACCTGATCGAACAGCTTCTTGCGGTCCTCGTCCGTCGCTGCGCGGCGGTAGTCATCGAAGACCTTGTCGAGTTCGGGGTTGGAATAGCGTGACGGCGCGCTGGTGATACGCCCGCCGAAGCCGGTCGACAGCGACTGGAAGTAGCCGCGGAAAGGCGTCGGGCCGTCGGCACGCGAATTCATCACCGCCTCAAAGCTGCCGTCGAGGATCTGTTTCTGCCACTGCTCGTATTCGGGCGTGGCGACAGAGGCGTTGACGCCGATCTTGCGCAGGCCTTCCGCCGCAATCTGCACCGCGTCAATCCAGTCGGTCCAGCCGTTCGGCACGATGATCGGGAAGGCGATGGGCTTGCCGCTCGGCGTGGTGCGGAAACCTTCGCCGTCCTTCTTGTAGCCGGCATCATCGAGCAGCTTGTTGGCCTTGTCGATGTCATAGGCGAGCCACTCGTCCTGCGCGCCCTCGGCGGCCTTATTGCGCCAGCTGTCGAAGCGCGGCGGCAGGCCGCTCGCATGGGTGTTGACGACCGGGTAGCCGAACCCGGCGATATCGACCATCGCGGTGCGGTCCATGGCAAGGCTGAAGGCGCGACGGAAGGTCATGTCGTTGAAGGCTTCGGCATTGCCCGGGTTCGACGACTTGAAGTTCATCTGGAAGGCAACGGTTTCGGCCGGCGGCTGCCAGTAGCCGTTGTGCTCGGCATCAAGGCCGACATAGGTCTTGTCGATCTGCGGCAGGAAGGAGCCGAACCAGTCGATCGAGCCCTCCGGCAGAAGCGCCAGCATCTGGTCGTTGCCGGAAATCTGCGGCAGCTTCAGGCAATCGACCTTCAGCGTCGCGGCATCCCAGTAGTTGGGGTTGCGGCACTGCTCGTAGACCTGCGGCGTGAAGCGGCGGATCTCGGTCATCGGGCCGGAGCCGACGGGCGTCTCGTTCTTGAAGGCCAGCGGATCCTTCACGTCCTTCCAGATGTGCTGTGGCACGACGGGGAAATCGGCAAGCGACTCCGGAAAATGCGTGTCGACGCCCTTGAGATTGATCTTCACCTCGGTCGGCGACGGCGCTTCCACCGAAGCGACGGTCTCACCGACGCCGACGGTATCGACCGCCGGGTTCTTCAGCATCATCTCGAGCGTAAATTTCATATCGGCCGAGGTCAGCGGCTTGCCGTCCGACCACTTCACGCCGTCGCGCAACGTATAGGTGATCGACTTCAGGTCGTCGGCAAACTTGTAGGCCGTCGCCAGCCGAAAGACCGGCTTGCCTCCGTCGTAATCGTTGAAGATCACCAGTGGTTCGTAGACGAAATCCATGGTGCTCTGCCGACGACCGCCAAGGTCGAACGGGTTGAAATTCTGCACCCAGCTCGTCTGCTCTTCGATGTGCATGGTGAGCACGGATTCAGCGCGCGCCTCTGCGGCGCCGATCATCATCAGCACGGTCGCGAGCGTCCCAAAACGCCATGCCGTACCACTCCTCCCGACCCTCGGCGCATTGCGCAAAGGCCGCATTTCCTCGACTGCCGTCATGACGAATTCCCCCTCAGGTTTCGTTGATCGATCTATTAAGTCAAGTAATTTGACTTAACGATAAGTCCGTCAAAGAGGCGCTGTCAATCGGCGTCTGGCCGCCCGGTCCAAAGTCTGAGAAAAAGCTAATAAGTGGTATTTCGAAGTTAAATACCACTTCCGAAAAAGTCGATTTCAGAGAGGGGTCGAGGCGGCTGATCTTGGTCGCAGAGGCACCCGATTGGGTCGTCGGAAGGAGAATCACCACACTTGAGGGGCAAACATGAAGGCGGCGTTGCAAGCTGCCGGCTCGTGGCAATGCCATCGCCGCGCACATCCGACGACAGTTCCTCTGTACCGCGTCCAGGTCGAGATTTATCGGCCCGGCGGTTTAGGCAGTGGTGAAATCTGGACCCGCTAGGAGACAGTACGTGTGCGCCCGAAGGCACGCAGCAGCAGGTTCACCGAAACTGCGATCTTGTCGATGTCAGGGATATCCTGGGAGTAGCGCCCGGTGTAGAGCTTGACGATCATCCGGTCACGCTCCTTGCCGCTGAGCTCATAGTAAAGGTGAAGGTAGAAGCGCCGCTTGTCGCCGGCACGCGATATGTCGCCGCGCCGCTGCGTCACTTGCCTAAGATCTGCCTGCAGCGGTTCGAAACCGTCGAGCCTGAGGGTTACCTGCGCAGACTGGAAGCGCACCTCCTCCGGGACGGCGACGACCGCCTTGTCGAGCGAGAGGCTGACCACGCGTCCCGGTGTCCCATCGACCTTGGCGGGCTCGTCGAGCTTGAAGGCCTGGAAAAGGCGACGTGGCTTTTCGAAACAGATCAGAGACGCGATGACGAGGACGACGATGTTGATCCCCGACCAGACGGCTCCGATCGCCGAGAACGATCCCTGGACCTGTGCCGTTTCCGGCACGAGGTTGATCAGAAGTCCGAGCGCCGTGACGGCGATGAACCCGGCAATCCAGGCGAAGGTGTAGGCGTCGAAGCTGTTTGCCTCGTTACCGGTGCCTTTCGGGGTTACCTTGAACGGCTTGCCGAAGGGTCGCACGAGGCTGGATAGAACCGTGGGCAGCATGCGGAACGTCGCGAAGGTCCCTACCGCGCTTGAGACGACGGGCAGATAGCGCGTCGGCGTGATCCACAGCATCAGGAGGAAATACGCCGCCAGCACCGGAAGCTGATTTGAGACATAGTCGGCAACGCTCGTGAAGTGCAGTGGCAGAGCGCCGAACCAGAGATAGGCGATTGGCACGATCAGCACGATCAGCCGCACGACGTACTGCACCAGCCAGGACATGGGGAGAAACATGATCCGCTGGAACAGCGACAGGCCCGGTCCGCGCAACGGGCCGTTGTGGAGATAGAGCGTCTGGATGCCGCCCTGGCACCAGCGTTCCCGCTGGACGAAATAGCCCGTGAGGTTCTCGGCCGCCAATCCCATCGACAGGCGTTCATTCAAATAGCGGGTCTTGTAGCCCTTGTTGAGCATCGACAGCGTCGTCAACAGGTCTTCGGTGATCGACTCGGTCGGGAAGCCGCCAATCGCATCTACGGCCTTGCGGCGGGCGATCGAGCACGAACCGCAGCAGAAGCTGACATCCCAAACATCGCGGCTCGGTGCGATTTCGTCGAAGAAGAGGCGCTGTTCGTCCGGCCAGATGTTCTCCAAACCCAGGTTCGATTGCACCGGATCGACATTGAAGAAGTGCTGCGGGGTCTGGACGATCCCGATCTCCGCGTCCGAGAAGAACGGCAAGGTGCGCTTGAGAAAATGGCGATAGGGAACGAAGTCTGCATCGAAAATGGCAATGAAGTCGCCCGAGCTTGCGCGCAGGCCATTGTTCATATTCCCCGCTTTCGCGTGCGCATTGTCCGTCCGCGTCACGTGAACTGCGCCCCGCGCCGCGCAGAAGGTCTTCAGCCAGTCACGCCGGCCGTCGTCGAGAACATAGACCTTGAACTTGTCCTTGGGATAGTCGAGCGCCAGGGCCCCGACGATCGTACGCTCGAGCACATCGAGCGGTTCGTTGTAGGTCGGAATGAAAACGTCGACCGTGGGCAGCTCCTGCTGCGCGCGCGCGAAGAACGTTTTTCCCAAGCGGTCCGCTTCGAGACTGCGATCGACGTATCGACTCATCAGGATGAGGAAAAGAACGACCTCGGTGAAGGCAAGGAGCTCGATGACGAAGACGATCCAAACCCACCATATGTTCGCGCCATCGGCCGGATAGGGAAGAACGGTCTCAAAGAAACGCCAGACCATGTAGCGCAAGGCGACCGCGCCAACGACCGCGCAGGTGATGGTGCGCGCCCAGCTTTGATGCCGCGACCAGTTCGATGGCCCGAGCAGGAAGAAGGCGATCACCAGCAATGTGGGCGCGAGCGCTAGAAGAGGTTGAACCACAGTCCTTTGATCCACTGCGTCACTTGCAGATTGTGCCGGGAGATGCGGACCTGCGCGGTCCGTCCCACCTGGCAAAAATTGCCGAAATCGGTATTGAGTGCCGAGGGGACAAGCTGAACGCGGATCCTGGCATCGCGCTCCTCGGCCTCCGGCTCCTTCGCCGCGAGATTGTCCTTCTCGACGACCGCGGACGAGCCTTTGACGGCCTGCACTTTCCCTTTGAAGACTTCGCTCCGACCGAGGAGCCGAACCTCTGCTTCGCGGCCCGGGTAGATCTCGTCGTAATCGACTTCAGGAACGAGAATGTCGACGAACAGTTCGCGGCAATCGAGGATGCGCAACAGCTCGTTGTTCAAGATGACGTTGGAGCCGTTGACGACGTTGCGGGTCCACACCACGCCACTGAAGGGCGAAGTGACTTCTGCCAGTTCGAGACTGCGAACGCGCTTCTCCTCCTCGAACAATTGCCGTTCGATCTGGGCGGCGCGCGTGCTGTTTTCGACAATCCGGGTGTTGATGTCGTTTATGCGAACGATCACCTCGTCCTGACGCTGGCGCGAATAGGGCACGTCGTTT
>NZ_JAEPRP010000144.1:0-19205 GCF_016652895.1 Ensifer sp. SSB1 | reverse complement strand
GCCGGAAAGAATCAGGATCGGGGTCTTCACCTTGGAAAGACGCAGCGTTCTCAAGCGAGCTCGAGTTCTTCACCATGCGCTGGTGGGGTGTTCAGGAAATGGTGCTCACGCTGCAGGCCGCCGGCTTCGTCGATATCGTCGTTACCGGCGACTATGCATTTGGCCGCGCGCCGCAACACGGTGACCATGTCGTCACCTTCGAGTGCCAGCGATCGGGTTAATCCGAGCGAACGTCAGAGAAGTCACGCCCGGTTTCCCGGGCGTGACTTGCGTCCTTAGCGGCAACGCGTGGCGGCGTTGCCCTGGTCAAGCTTGGTGCCGTTGACGGTCAACACGGAGCCCGGCGGCTGGGTGATCGTTCCGGCCGACCAGCCGATGTCGAGCAGGCAATCCTTCGGCGTGTTGGTGACGCTGACATTGCCCTTGATGTCCTCGGCCGGGCCCGAGAAGTAGAGGCCTGCCTTACCGGCCTTGTCGACCGTCATGTTGTTCAGCACGATGTTGCTGACTGGCCCGCCCAGGAACGCGTAGTCGCTACCGTAGATATAGGCGCCGTAGGTGCCGGCATTGGTGATGGCAACGTCCGTAAGCGAGATCCCCGAGACCGGGTTGAAGAAGATGCCGGCATTGCGTGTGCCGTCGACCTTCAAGCCCTTCACGTTCACATTGGTGGTGGTGGCATCGAGGTTCGGGCTCGAAATCAGCATCAGGCCGTTGATGCCGCCCATGAGCCGCATGTCGTTGATCGCCACGTCGGAGGTGCCCTGCAGCACGACCAGATCCATGTCGCGGTCCTGCTTGGAATTGTCGATGGTCACGCGGTCGAGCTTGACGTCCTTGCCGGCGACCAGCAGCACGCCTTCGCGGCGGGAGTTGCTGATCGTGACATTGTCGAGCGTGACGTTTTCCGTACCGGTGACCAGTTCATATTCGGTACGGCTGATCTTCTTGAATTCGCCACCGGCAAAGACGCCATAGGTCACCTTGTCGATCGCGGTGTCGCGCACCGTCACGTCGCGGCTGCCGACGGAGCTGACGGCCGCAAAGGGCGCCTTGTTCGGATTGTAGACCGAGAATTCGCAACTCGTGTTGTTTTCACAAATAAAGAGGTCGTGGATGCGGCTGTCCTGAACGAGCGCGCCGTCGACCCGCGCGAAGCGAATGCCGTCATGGTTGGTGGCTGAAATGTCGACGTTGTCGACCGTCACGTTCGCTGCATCGGTCGCCGAAATACCGGCGAGGCCGCCGCGGACGGCAAGCGACGAGATGGTGCTGCCTGACGCCATGGCGATGACGTCCTGGGCCGGGTTGTAGCCGGTGATGGTGGTGGCAGCACCCTGGTTGACGAAGGTCGCCGTCGCGCCGCTTCTTGCGCCGCGCACCGCAAGTACGCCGCCTCCGCCAAGAAGCGTCTGGCCGTTCTGGAGGGCCAGTGTCCGGTCGAGGCCGAGGTCGCCGTTGGCAAGGATCAGCGCGTTCGTACCCGCCGAACCGATGAGCGCGTTGATGGCATCGGCATCGCCGGAGGTTGAGGAAACGGTGACCACGCGGCCGGCGTCACGACCGCTGTCGGCGAACTGCGCCGCTTCGATATCGCCGGTCGCGCCGGCGTGAGTGCGGATCCCGGTCGCGCGCTCGACGCGCTGCGTCATCGGGTCGAAGGCATCGTTGGCCGAGCCGGTCGCGCCGAATGGGATGCGCAGCCGCGCCATGACTGCGCCCTTCAGCTTGTCCTCGTTGTCATAGGTACCGGTGACGCCGAGTGACACGGTCGAGCCCTCGGAGAGACCTGGCAGGTCGGCAAAAGTCAATTCCGCGCGCAGCTTTGCGCCGAACATGTCGTCGAGGTTGCGGCCGCCATACCAGTAGCTGCCGCCGAAGACCTTGAGCTGCACCTTTGAGTCTCCCTCGAACACCGGCAGCCGGCCGCCGATTTCGGCGTCGACGCCGCGCCGCGCCCGTTCCTTGCCTTCCTGGATGACGAGCACGTGGTCGCGCACATAGGCGGTGTTGAAGGCGTTCAGCGCCTTCGCGCCGGTCAGCGGCAGGTAGAAATTGCTGCGCATTTCGAGGTCGCCGCTCAATGCCTCGAGGCCGAGGGACAGCTGGCTGAACGAATTGCCGTAGCTGCTTTTCAGGTAGTCGTAGTAGCCGTAGGCACCGATGATCCACTGGTCATTGGCACGGAAGCGATAGCCCGCGCCGATCGAGCCCTGGCGGACGGAATCATTGGCAATCGTTCCGCGTGTATCGATGAAGATCGCATTGCCCGAATCGAGCACGAAGGGCAGGAAGAAGCCACCGCTCGCATCCGAGCCGCCGCTGAAGAAGCCACCTTCGATTTCCGTCTGCGGACGGAAGTCGACGGCCAGGGACGGACTGGAAAGCAAGGTGCTGCTTGCCAGGGCGGCCATAAAAATATTCTTATTTTTCATATCATTAACTCCGCATGTATGCGGCCTTGGGCGAGGCCGTCTGGGCATGCGGTTAAAATACGTGAGTAAAATACTCAAGTTTATTGATGGGCGAACGCACAACTATCCAGCGGCGTGTTGACGCAGGCGGATGGATGCGGGGCGTTCGCAACTTTAAGGAATGTCCCATCCGGCATCGGAGCCGCCCGCCAGTCGGCGGGCGGACCGGTAGGAGAGAGCGGCCTAGGCTTTGAGTGCTGCTACGTTTTCTTTGGCATAGGTTTCCAGGCTGCGCGGCTCATGGCCGGTTAGCGTCTTCACGTCGCCGGTCGGCTGTGCCACCCGGCCCTCGCGCACCGGATGGAAGATCGAGGCAAGAAAGCCCGCATAGTCCGCCGGCACGCCTGCGCCCGTCAAAATGCCGACGAAGGTGTCGTCGTCAACGGGGGCATACGCAATCGGGTTACCGGTGACGCGCGACAGGATGGCGGCGGCCTCGCCATAGCTCAACGCTTCTGGACCGGTGAGGTTGAAGGCGCGCCCGTTGAAGGCATCGCTGGTCAACGCGGCCACGGCGCTTGCGGCGATATCGCGGGTGTCGATGAAGCTCGTCTTGCCCTCGGCCGCCGGCACCGCGATCGCGCCGTGGCGGATACCCTCGATCCAGTAGGTCTGGAAGTTGTCGGAGAACCAGTTGGGGCGAAGGATGACGAAGGGCGCGCCGGTTTTTGCGAGTTGCAGTTCTAGCTGGCGATAGGGGATCTTGTCATCCGCATCGACGCCGATGACGGTCATCAGCACGATCTTGATGCCGCGCGCCGCTGCCGCTGTGACGATCGGGCTAAGAAGGCCCAGCGGGTCGAGGTAGCCACCGGGCGTCAGAACGAAGATGCGGTCGACGCTGTCGAGGGCAGGCCCGAAGGTCGCTGCGTCCAGGTAGTCGAAGGCGACGGCTTCGGCGCCGTCAACGGCTGTCGCCTTGCGGGACGCGGCCTTGACCGTCTCACCACGCACGACCAGCGCTTGCACCACCTTGCTGCCGATCGTTCCGTTTGCTCCGAGAACCAGAATCTTGCCTGACATCATTGTGCTCCTTAGTATCCAAGTGAAACTACGTTGCGAATGGATACTAGATATAAGCGGAGAAAAATGCTGTAAAGGAGGCAGGTTTTGGTGACATGGTTTCCCGCCGGAAACCGTCGTGTGGAGCGCCTGATGGAATACGACGTCTATATCCAGACCTGTCCGACGCGTTTGGTGCTGGATCGCCTTGCCGACAAATGGGCGGTGTTGGTGCTCGGCAAGCTCGATGAGCAGCCGGTCCGTTTCAACCAGCTGAAGCGTGAGATCGACGGCATTTCGCAAAAGGTGCTGTCACAGGTCCTGAAGAAGCTGGAGCGCGATGGTCTCGTCAGCCGCAGCGTCTTTGCCACTGTGCCGGTAACCGTTGAATACGCGATCACGCCGCTTGGCCGCACGCTGAGGTCGACGGTCGCCGCCCTGACGCGCTGGGCCGAGGACAACATCGAAGCGGTGCTGCAGGCGCAGCAAAAATACGACCGCAGTGCCTGAGGCGGCTGCGGCCGACGAGTTGCCGCAAACATCATTCGTTTGCGGGCCGGGAGAGAGGGGTCAGGCGACCAGCTTGAGGCCGATGCCCCAGGGATCGATGAGGCTGTAGCTATCGCCGGCGCGGTTCACAGCGATTTCCAGCGCATCGAGCTTGGCAAGGGCGGCCGCGCGTTCAGCCGGGACCTTGTACTGGATCGTGTAGTCCGAAAGCCCGGTCATATGGCCCTCCCGCTTCGGTGCGTTGCGCGAGTTCCAGATATTGGCGGCGACGTGATGATGGTACTTGCCCGAGCCGAAGAAGCTCGCGCCCGGATAACGTGCCATCAGCCCCAGTCCCAGCACATCGCGGAAGAACGCGTCGGCCTGCGGAATATCGGAGACCTGCAGATGGATGTGGCCGATGGCGGTGCCGTCAGCCATGCCGTCCCAATTGTCCTTGGGCGCTTCGTCATAGAGCGCCTGGAGATTGAGCGGCAACGTGTCCATGCCGACAGTGCCGTCGGGCTTGAAGCTCCATTCCGAGCGCGGCCGGTCGCGATAGACCTCGATGCCGTTGCCTTCGGGATCGGCGAGATAGATCGCTTCGCTGACCAGATGGTCGGAAGCGCCCTGCAGCCTGATGTTGTTGCGCGCGGCATGGGCGAGCCAACGGCCAAGCTCCTCACGGTTCGGCACCAGAAAAGCGTTGTGGAAGAGACCAGGCGCATTGCGCGGCGCCCTGGCAGCGTTGCCTTCGGTAGTCAGGCTGAGGAGCGGGCGTCCGTCAACGCCGAGCGTCTCGCCGCTCTTGCTCGTTTCGATCGGCTTCAAGCCCATGATCTTCTGGTACCAGGCCGAGACGACGGGCAGGTCCTGGACGACCAGATGCGCGTGGTCGACATGCGCCGGCATGGCAAGGGCGTGGTCGGTCGGGATATCTGTCATGTCTGCCTCCTTGGCATCGAAACCGCAGCCGGTCAGCCGGCTCAGTTTCGGTGAAACTGTTGCTCGGAATATGGGCCGGCTCGTCCGTTCACGGAAGCCCGTCAGTCGCTTGATGTTGTGTTCGATGAGCGTTGACAGTGGATGCCGTCGCCCTACCTCACCTTGAGTAGGGTCACGCGAGCGCGGCGCTTTCGATTTGATTTCAATCAAAGCCGGGAAAGCTGTCGAGGCGCAATCTCCAGACGAGGGATTGGCCCGCCACATCTGGCGCTGCGATCCGTGAGGGCAACAGAAGGAGTACAGCATGTACAAGAAGATCATCGTCCCGATTGCAATGGATCAGCTTGAGCACGGCGAATCCGTGCTGGGCATCGCTGAGAAGCTGATCGATGAAGGGGGCGAGATTGTCCTGCTCAATGTCGTCGAGGATCTGAATGCCTATGCGCAAGGCTACATGATCGTCGATTTCCCGTTGGAGATGGTCGAAGAATCCCGCAAGCAGGCAAAGAAGACGCTCGAGGACCTCAAGACCAAGCATGGGATCAACGGCCGGGTCGAGATTCGCACCGGTGGTGCTGCCGGCACCATCAACGCCCTTGCGAGCGAAGAGAACGCCGATCTGGTGATCATCGCCTCTCATCGGCCAGGCCTCATCGACTACTTCATCGGATCGACCGCAAGCCGGGTGGTCAGCCATTGCCCTTGCGCCGTACTCGTCGACCGGTAACCTGCCAACAATAAGAGCGGCTGCGGCGCGATCATGCGCCGCCACCGCCGAGGAGTCTTCAGATGGACAAGTTTGCGCTTGACGACTTTCGCAACCGCCTCACCCACCGCAAGCAGGAACTGCAGGGGCGGCTGGTCAAGATCGAGCATGATCTCGATGAGCCCATGAACGCCGATGTGCCGGATCGTGTGACCGAACGCGAGGGCGATGAGGTTCTGGAAGGTCTCGGTCTGGCAGGGCAGGAGGAGATCCGCGCGATCGACGCGGCACTCGACCGGATTGCCGCTGGCACCTTCGGCACCTGTGTCCGCTGCGGCCTGCCGATTTCGTCAGCGCGTCTGCAGGCGGTTCCTCATGCACCGCTCTGTCAGGAATGTGCGGCCGAGGTGGCTCGCGGCGCAAGGTGAGCCTTCGAACGATCGCCGCCGCTTCCGCCGCGGCGGCTTCGGGGCATTATCCTAGCTCCAGCTTGAGTCTCGGCAAGAAACGGCCGGGGATTACCGTCGATGCGATCACGCCGTCGTCGACGGCTCCCATGCGGCGATAGAAGTCGGCCGCGCCCGGATCGGCGTCGATCGTCATGACTGTGGCGCCGCGGTTGAGCGCCGCTTCCACACACCAGTCAAAAAGGCGACGGCCAACGCCTGCAGAACGGGCGTCCGGATCGATGAAGAGCTTGTCGAGTTCAGCGACTCGGCCATCGAAACGGACCTGGGCCAGGCCAAGAATCCGGTCGCCGTCCACGGCGATCTGCAGATCCGAATCCGTCCAGTCTTCGGCCGTCAGCGTCAACGCCGGACGGCATGCCTCCAGGAAGGCGGCATCGTATCCCCACACGGCTTTCGATCGCAGACAAAGGTCGCTGAGTGCAGCGGCCTGTTCCGGCTGAGGGGCGTGCAAGGCTGGCATGGTTCTTCTCCCGATGGCATCGCGTGCGGGTGCATGTGGTTATCGCCGAGCCTGCGAACAAGGCCTTACGCGCTTTGCCGACGTGTCATGGAATTGTTGTAATGCGTTGCAAAAGTTGATGCTTTCGCCACGGCGCATATCTTTGCGGCGGCTCGGTGCTGTGGCAGGATGACGATGATGGCGCGAAAGCTATGAGTGCGCCGCAGAAGAAGACAGAAATCCGGAGAGGGATGGCGTGGAGTTTGCTGGCGTCAAATGGAACTATGATCGCTCGGAACTGATTGCCGACGGTATCGTGCATGGCATTGGTCTTGCCGCTGCACTCGTCGGTGTCACGGCGCTGATCTTCTATGCGACGCTTTGGAGCACGAGCGGCCAGCTTGCAGCTGCGGCCGTCTACGGGGCAGGATTGCTTGCGACGCTGTCGATCTCGTTTCTCTACAATCTCTATCCCATTTCGCGGACCAAATGGTTCCTGCGTCGCTTCGACCATTCCTCGATCTTCGTCCTGATCGCGGCGACCTATACGCCGTTTCTGCAGCGTGGCCTGGACGACCCGTTCCTGTTCGTGATGCTGATCGGCATCTGGGCGATCGCTGCCCTCGGCGTTGCGATCAAATGTCTTTTTCCTGGCCGGTTTGATCGGTTGGCGATCCTGCTTTATCTCGCCATGGGCTGGAGCGGTATACTCGCTGTCGGACCACTCCTGTCGGCGTTGACGGCGACGACGCTGGTGCTGATCCTGATCGGCGGCATCATCTATTCCGCCGGTGTGATTTTCCATGTCTGGGAAAAGCTGCGCTTCCAGAACGCGATCTGGCACGGCTTCGTCGTGACCGGTGCAGCCGTACACTATTCGGCTGTGCTCACCTGCTTCAGCGCCGCATCCTGAGCCGCGATCAGTTTGGCGCTTCCCCTGCAACCGCGGCGATGGGTGGATGCTGGCAGCCCTCCGAGGGCCTGAGGGCTTCCGCCATGCGTGAGATCACGCCGTCGAAACTGGTGAGGCGGCTCTTGCGGTATTGCAGGCGGAAATAGGCGGCGCTGCCGTCGCAGAGCGCAATGGCGCGCGTATAGAACACTTCCTCGCCGCGCACGCCGGAAAAGCTTGCCCAGGCCGCTGTCACTCGCGAATAGGCGATGCGCCAGCTGCCATCGCGTTCGACGCCGATGCGTTCGTTGACGTCGGTCTCGAAGTCGCCATCCAGCAATGTGCTGCCAAAAACCGAGAGGGTGGCGCCATTGTCGTTGGCTTGGAAACTCGCGCCGTCGCCGTTGTCGCCTTGGCTTTGCAGCTCGAAGCCAGGCGGAATGTCGAGCACGTAGCCGAAACGCGCATTGGCATAGGATATCCAATCATCGGCAGCCGCAGCGCTCAGGGGAGACGAGAGCAGAAGCGTGAGTGCTGTCAGAATGCGCAGCATGCGGACCTCCTCTCGCTTGCTCGACCCAAAGTCTAGATAGCACGGTTGCGGCGCGGGGCCTGTTCCTAGTGGAACATCAGGCCCCATGCCACTCCTTCCGCGCGTCAGTGTCAATCCTCGGTAAACGTCATCGCGTGGCCATTGAGGCAGTAGCGAAGCCCGGTCGGCGGCGGGCCGTCCGGAAAGACGTGACCGAGATGCGCGTCACAGTCGGCACAACGGATTTCCGTGCGCACCATGAAGTGCGAGCGATCCTCGATCTCGCGGATCGCCTGGTCGTCGATCGCCGCGAAATAGCTCGGCCAACCGCAGCCGGAATCGAACTTCGTGTCCGAGCGGAAGAGGGCTCGGCCGCAGCAGACGCATTCATAGGTGCCGGTCTGCTTGTTGTTGAGGAAAGGACCGGTGAACGGACGCTCGGTACCCTGCTGCCGGGTGACGCGGTATTGTTCTAGCGAGAGCATGGCCCGCCATTCCGCGTCGGTCTTCACCACCCTGGGCGTCTTTACGTTCGTCATGGATATCTCCTGTCATTGCGGCGACTATATAGGAACGCCACAGGAAGGGTGCAATTCAAGTAGGCGTCTGCGCCCTAAGGTCGACAGGCGTGACGTCAGGCGATCTCGCGGCGGATTACCGCTGGCCCGGCGCCGCGCTGGCGCTTGCTGTTGTTGTAAAAGGCGATGAACTCGGCGGCCGGCAGCGCCTTGGAAAAAAGCCAGCCCTGGCCGTATTGCACCCCGCGCTCGATCAGATAGTCGGCCTGTTCCTGTCGCTCGATACCCTCGGCGACGACGTGCAGATCGAGCGATTTGGCGATGTCGATGATGTGCGGTGTGATCGAGCTTGTGGCGGAGTCTGTGCCGATCGTGTCGATGAAGGACTTGTCGATCTTCAGCGCATCGAGCGGCAGTTCCTGCAGATATTGCAGGCTCGAGTAGCCGGTGCCGAAGTCGTCGATCGCCACCGAGTGTCCGCGCCGGCGAGCCTCCTCGATCGTCGCGCGGGCCGACTTCACGTCCATGAAGCCGCGCTCGGTCGCTTCGAGCCAGATCTGCTGGGGCAGTATGCCGGTGCTTTTCAGCGCCGTGTCCATCATCGGCAGGATGCGCCCCGATTTGATGTCATCGGCGGCGAGATTGACGGCGATGTGCAGCGAGCGGTCCGCAAGAAGGATGGTTCTGAGTTCTGCGATCATGGCGTAGATGACCTGATCGGTGATTTCTTCAATCAGACCGTTCTCTTCCGCCAGCGGGATGAAGAGGTCGGGACGGACCATCTGCCCATCGGGACGCCGCCAGCGCACAAGCGCTTCGGCGCCGACGCAGATGCCGGATTTCAACTCGATGAGCGGCTGATAGTGGACGACGAATTCACGCCGCTGCACGGCGATCGAAAGTTCGCCAAGCGGCGAAAGCCGGCGCCGCGACAGCCAGACGACGAGACCGACCATCAGCGCTGCGATCAGCGCGCCGGCCGGGAGCAGCAGCAGTCGTTCCCGGTCCATGTCGTTGAGGATGGCGATACTGGGGGCACTCGCAACCGCAATCCAGTTCGATCCCCTGGAGGTCGCAAACAGATCCTCCGCGTCCTTGCCCGTCTTCGGAAGGTCGGCGAGCCGCGCCGTGAGCGACGCATGCGGCTCGTTCAGCGTGCTGACGACGATGCCGGTCCTGGTGGCAACGGCAATTCGTGTGCCGGGCTCGGCGATAACGTCGACGAAACGAACCGGATTCGTCAGTGCAGTGTAGGATCGGTCGCGGAACGCCGTCATGGCGACGCCGGTGCTGATCGTCGGATAGGTCCGCGCGATCACTTCGATGCCGTTGTCGGTGGTAAAGTCGGCCGGCGGTGAGCGGACGAGATGACGAGGTGGGGCGCCCCAGGAGGTGCATCTCAACAGTCCGTTCTCGAAGTAACCGATATCTTCGATGGCAGCCGTATTGACGACCAGGGAGCGCATGGCAGAGACATGTGCTTCCGCGCATGCCGGCATGCCGAACCGATTGGCCGTTTTCAGAGCGCGCGTGGCCTCCTTCAGCGCCGAATCGGCCCGCATGACCGCGGAGTCGGCAAGACGCGCCAGTTGCGCCTGCTCGTTGCGCACCGCGATCGACCAGGAAAGATAATAGGCAGCGAGCATCGGCAGGATCGCGCCGAGTGCAGCCAGGATACCGGCAATGACGACTATGCGAGATCGTTCCAAGCAGGCCTCGCCCGTGATCGTTGTGGTCTTCACTGCATGCTGCCTGCGCCAGAAAGACCGTCGATGAACCGGAGCCCGGCGGTGCGCAGATATCGTCGAAGGCAGGCGTTACGAGCAGTCGTTGGTGTCGCCGGCTACGCTGATCCAATCGTCGTATTATTTTGAATTGAAGAAGCCTTTACCTACAACTACCACGTCTTATTGTCCCAATTCTAGGACGTTCGATCCTGCTGCGACGGCAACTGAATATTTTGCTAACAGCGCTTTAATTGTCGTCGGTCGACGCCGCATGAAATGAACGAATCTGATAGTGCATGGACTGTTCTTGCGTTCTGTCGCGGCGACTTATCGGCACATAACGTCGATTTTATCTGGATAAGGCTTGAGGCGCCATAGCCCTTCTTTTATGTCGGGTGTTCGATTGATTGTACGGTGAAAACATAAAGGAGTAGGCCAGGACGATGGATGTTGCGGCCCTGACATTTCTGGCTCTCGCACTCCCTTTCGTCGGGGCGTTGGTCGCGCCGCTGCTCACGCGCTTCCTCGGCCATAACGCGGCCTGGGTGCTCGCACTCTTTCCAGCCGCCATTGTCCTGCATTTCACCCGCTTCTGGCCGGAAGTGGCCAAAGGCGAGGTGGTCACCGGCGGTTATGCCTGGATCCCGTCGTTCAATGTCAGCTTTTCCTGGCTGATCGACGGTCTGTCGCTGACCTTCGTCCTGTTGATCGCCGGTATCGGCATGCTGATCGTGCTCTATTCCGGCGGCTACCTGAAAGGCCATCCGCAGCAGGGGCGGTTCTTCTCGTTCATCCTGATGTTCATGGGGGCGATGCTCGGAGTTGTCGTCTCCGACAGCTTCCTGATGCTGTTCGTCTTCTGGGAACTGACCTCGATTACCTCGTTCCTGCTGATCGGCTTCGACCATTCGCGCGAAGCGGCAAGGCGCGCAGCCCTTCAGGCACTGGTCGTGACAGGAGGAGGGGGGCTGTTCCTGCTCGCCGGTCTGCTGATCATCTGGAACGTCAGCGGTGTCACCCAGCTTTCGCTGCTCGCGGCCTTTGGCGCAGAGATGCGCGAGAGCCCGTTCTATCTGGCCGCGCTCCTGCTTGTCCTCGGTGGCGCCTTCACCAAGTCGGCGCAGTTCCCCTTCCACTTCTGGCTGCCGAACGCGATGGAAGCGCCGACGCCCGTTTCGGCCTACCTGCATTCGGCGACGATGGTGAAGGCCGGCGTCTATCTGTTGATGCGGCTCAATCCCGTGCTCGGCGGCACGCCCGAATGGCAGATCCTGCTGCCGCTCTTCGGTGGCGCCACGCTCGTCATAGGTGCTGCTCTTGCCTGCCGCCAGAGCGACCTGAAGCTGATGCTCGCCTATACGACCATGGCCTCGCTCGGCCTGTTGATCATGCTGACCGGCCTCGGCGTTCCGCATGCGATTGAAGCGGCGGTGCTCTATCTGGTGGCGCATTCTCTGTTCAAGGGCGCCCTTTTCATGGTCGCCGGCATCATTGATCATGAGACAGGCACGCGCGACGTGACCAGACTTGGGGGCTTGCGCTCCGCCATGCCGCTTACTTTCGTCATTGCGCTTGCAGCCGCATTTTCGATGGGCGGGCTTTTCCCTTTCTTCGGCTTCATCGCCAAGGAGGAAATCTACTATGCGCTCTCGGGCTTCGACCGCCGCTCCATGGTCTTTGCGGCAATCGCGATCGTTGGCAATGCGCTGATGTTTGCGGTGGCATTTGCCGTTGCCCTGAAGCCCTTCATCGGTGCGAAGGTCGAGACGCCGAAAGCGCCGCACGAGGCTCCCTTGCTGCTCTGGCTCGGGCCGGCGCTGCTTGCCGCCAAGGGGCTTTCCGCCGCCCTGCTTTCGGGGCTGACCCACGAACTCGTCTCGACGCCGATGGCATCGGCGATTGCGGGCGAACCGCGGACGGTCACGATATCCGTCGTTCCGCATGTCGGGGTGCCCCTGGCCATGTCGATCGCGACCGTGTTGATCGGCATCGTTTTCTACCTGAAGCTCGATCGCCTGCGGGCCTTCATGGCGACGATCCTTGCCGATATCGGCTGGGGGCCGGATCGCGGCTTTGACCAGTTCATCCGCGGGCTCGTTCGTTTCTCCGTCGCGCTGACGCGCCGGCTGCAGTCCGGCCGCCTCGACGTCTACATGACCGCGACCTTCATCCTCGTCGCCTTCGTGCTGCTGGTCGTGCCGCTATCCTATGGCGAACTGCCGCGCGCGCCGTTCTTCGCGCCCGACGTGCCGCTGCACGAGCTTGCGATCATGGCAATTGCCGTCATCGGTCTCGTTGCCGTCGTTCTCGCGCCCGACCGGCTGACGGCAATCGTCTCGCTCGGTATCCAGGGCTTTGCCGTTGCCGTCATCTTCCTGCTCTACGGCGCGCCGGACCTTGCCTTCACCCAATTCATGATCGAGACGCTGTCGGTCGTCGTTCTGGCGCTGGTGATGACGCGGCTCAGGCTTTCGCCCTCCGACCACCGACCCTTCGCCCAGAAGGTTCCGGATTTCGCCATCGCACTTGCCTGCGGCCTCGGCTTCGGCCTGATGCTGCTGAAGGCGACGGGGGTTCCCTTTGACGCCACGCTGACGGAATTCTTCAATCTCTATTCGAAATCGATCGCGCATGGCGCAAATGTGGTGAATGTCATCATCGTCGATTTCCGTGGCACGGACACGCTGGGTGAAATCGCCGTGGTGATGGTTACCGGCCTCGCGATCCTCTCGCTCGTTCGCCTGCGGGCCGGTTCGCTCCGCCGTATCGCCGACAACGATCCGGATGCGGAGGAGCGTGCATGAGATCGGTGATCTTCCGGGCCGTTGCGCCGTTCCTGACCAGCCTGATGGTGCTGTTTTCGATCTTCGTGCTGCTGCGCGGTCACAATGAGCCCGGCGGCGGCTTCATCGGCGGCCTGATCGCAGTCTCCGCGCTAGCGATCTACGGCATTGCCTGCGGCGTCGAGACCGTGCGCCGCGCCATCTATTTCCACCCGATGGCGATTGCCGGCGTGGGGCTCTTCGCAGCGACAGTCGCTGGCCTGATCTCGATTGCCGCCCGGGTTCCCTTCATGACCGGTCTCTGGATCTATCCCTCGGTTCTCGGCCTGGAAGTCCCGCTCTCGACAGTGATGCTGTTTGATTGCGGCGTCTATCTCGTCGTCGTCGGGGCGATCAGCTCGATAGCGCTGTCGCTCGAAGAGCGGGGAGGCGAGTGATGGAAGCCTGGTTCGCGCTGCTCGTCGGCATCTTCTTCACGGTCGCCGTCTATCTGCTGTTGTCGAAATCCATCATCCGGGTGCTGCTTGGTGTTGCCATTCTCGGCAATGCGGTCAACCTGTTGATCTTCGCCGGGGGGCGGCTGACACGCGGCGTGCCGCCGGTCATTCCCGGCCACCAGGATGCGCTCACGGGACCGGCAGCAAACGCTCTGCCGCAAGCCCTGATCCTCACGGCGATCGTCATCTCCTTCTCCTTCTTCGCTTTCCTGCTGGTTCTGGCCTGGCGCGCCTACGAGGAGCTGCAAACCGACAATACCGACGAGATGCGCGTCGCCGAGCCGAAGGACGAGCCGGCTCCGCCGCTTGGATACTGACCGACCCATGGCCGCTTCTACCGCTTCCCCCGCAGATCTTTCCGCAGCACTCGTTCTCGAGCCCGTCGCCTCTGCCGATTGGCTGGCGATCCTGCCGGTTGCCTGGTGTCTTGCAATCGGAGCGCTGCTCGTGATGCTGCGCCGGAAGATCGACTGGCACCCTTGCATCGCCGTCCTTGGCCTCGCCGGACTCGTTGTCGTCGACGTTCTCCTGCTGCGGCACGTGCTCGCGAGCGGTCCGGTAACAATGGTGATGGGACGCTGGCTGCCGCCGTTCGGCATCGCGTTTACGGTCGATCTGACGGGCGCTCTCTTTGCGCTCACCGCCTCGGTGGTGGCGCTTGCCGGCGGGGTCTATTCGCTCGCCGCCATCAATGACAGCGGCCGGCGCTACGGCTTCTACCCGTTCCTGATGTTGCTGATGGCGGGTGTCTCCGGCGCCTTCCTGACGGGTGACATCTTCAATCTCTATGTCTGGTTCGAGGTACTGCTGATCTCGTCCTTCGGCCTGATTGTGCTCGGCTCCGAGCGCGAGCAGATCGACGGCGCGGTGAAATACGGCTTCCTCAATCTGGTCGCGACCACACTGTTCCTGATCACCACCGGCTATCTCTACGCGAGCTTCGGCACGCTCAACATGGCCGATATCGCGCGCAAGGCGGAGGGCCTCCGCGGCACGGCGCCTTTGATGACATTGACGGCGCTGTTCGTACTTGCCTTCGGCATGAAGGCGGCGGCCTTCCCGGTCAATTTCTGGCTGCCGGCCTCCTATCACACGCCGCGCGTGGTGGTGTCGGCGCTCTTCGCCGGCCTGCTCACCAAAGTCGGCATCTATGCCCTGATCCGCGTGACCGTCATGCTCTTGCCGCTCCAGCGCGAGGAACTGAGCTTCGTTATTGCCCTTGCCGGCGCTTTGACCATGCTCGTTGGCGTATTCGGAGCGCTGGCACAGTCGGATTTCCGCCGCATGCTCGGTTATCTCGTGATCTCGGGCATCGGTTCGATCCTTGCCGGCATCGCCGTCGGTGGACCGGGCGGCATCGGCGGCGCGATCTTCTACGCGCTGCACTCGATGCTCGTGATGACGGCGCTCTACTTCGCGTCGGGCGTCGCGGCCAGGCTCGGCGGCAGCTTCTCGCTTTCGTCGCTTGCAGGCCTTTATCGCCGCCACGCCGGTTTTGCGGCGCTGACGCTGATGCTTGCCTTTGCCGTTTCCGGCCTGCCGCCATTCTCCGGCTTCTGGCCGAAGGTGATGCTGGTCAAGGCGGCACTCGATATCGGCGCCTGGTGGCTGGCGGCAGCCCTGCTTCTTACCGGCTTCCTGACGACCGTCGTTACAGGACGTTTCTTCCTGCTGGCCTATTGGCGCAATGCGGCGGCCGGGGACGGCGCAACGGCATCTGGGAGGATCTCGCCCGCCGCGCTCCTGCCGCTCGCCGCATTGACCGTGCTGGCCCTGGCGATCGGTCTCTACCCGGAGCCGCTGCTTGCGACCATTCAAAGTGCTGCGTCCGGGCTTGCCGATCCCTCGGCCTACCTGAACTCGGTTTTCCCGGGAGGTGGCTCGTGACCAAGTTCCTGACCATCAACCTGATATTTACGGCGATCTGGGGGGCGATCAGCGCCAGCTTCTCGCCCGCCAATCTGATCCTGGGCTTTGCCGTCGGGGCGCTGTCTCTGTGGCTGATCCGGCGCGAGCTCCAGCCCGTCACCTATCCGGTGCGTCCGCTCAAGCTTTTCTTGCTGACGGCTTTGTTCTTCAAGGAGCTGGCGATCTCGGCAACCAAGGTCGCGCTCATGGTCATCCAGCCGAAGATGAAGCTGAAGCCCGGCATTTTTGCCTATCCCTTGACGGTCAAGAGCGACTTCGAAATCGCGTTGCTCGCCAATCTTATCACGCTTACGCCTGGGACCTTGTCGGTGGACGTTTCCGACGACCGACGCACGCTCTACGTCCACGCGCTCGATTGTGCCGATCCCGGCGGCCTCAGGCGTGACATAGCCAACGGCTTTGAACGGCGGATAAAGGAGGCTTTCGAATGAGCCTGCCAGACCAGATCGAAGCCTTCGCGACAGGCTTTGCACTTATCGCGCTGTCTGCTGCCCTTCTGATTACTGTCTGGCGCATCATCCGCGGCCCGACCTTGCCGGACCGCGTGCTCGGCCTCGACATGCTGGTGGCGATCGCCATCGGTCTGATTGCCGTCGTTGCGATCCGCACCGGCTTCAACCTCTACATCGATATTGCCATCGCCCTTGGCCTCGTCGGTTTCCTTGCGACGGTCGCCTTTGCCCGCTTCATTCTGGCTCGTGGTCTTTCGCCGGAGACAGCAAACGCCGAGCGCGTCCTGGCGGAGGCAAAGCGCGGGCCCTCGCCGCGGTCCGATGCGATGCGCCGCAAGCGCAAGGGAGGGCGCCGATGAACCCTGTCCTGGATGTCGTCATTGCTGTGCTGGTTGCAGCTCTGTTGATCATCGGCGCACTCTTCTCGCTGCTTGCGGCGATCGGTATCGTGCGTTTTCCCGACCTCTACACACGCATGCATGCGGCTTCGAAGGCCGGAACTATAGGTTCGGGCCTGTTGCTGCTGGCCGCGGGCGTGCATTCTTTGGATCCGGCAATATTGATTCGCGCGCTCGCGGGCTTCTTTTTCTTTGTTCTGACTGCCCCAATTTCGGCTCATCTCTTGGCAAAGGCGGCACATCAGGCCGGTTACAAACTTACGAAACTGTCAGTCGTAGATCAGCTTCCACAAAAGGAAGAGCCACGTCGCCGCTGATCGACGACATTTCTGAATCTGTATTTCAGAACTTTGCGATGAAGTGTGGCCATTTTAGCAATTTGGAGATAAACTTGCTAAGTATCGGCAAATTTATGTTTGGACATTTCACGCATCGATGTTAATCGAGTAAATGTAAAGTGTCGTCGTGGAAAATACTTTGATCTGAAATTCCAGCTTGAGTTGTGAATGTTGGTTGTTGCTTTGAGAGTTCGGTCGTCCCGGTGACTCGGCAGCAGGTTTCGTAATCAGAATTCCTACTCTTGATATCGCGGACGGCGTTTGTCCTTGCCGCGTTTGATGGTCCATCCCAAGGCAGCGAAGGCTTCCTGGCGGCTCTTGCAAGCGTTCCTCCCCCGAGACGCCGTCTCGGGTTGTGCTGAAGTCCGATAGGAGAAAGAAATGACTGAAACAGCGCTTGGCGCGAGCCATGAACTTCTGGTTGAACTGACGGCGGAAATTGTTGCCGCCTACGTCAGCAATCATGTGGTTCCTGTCGCCGAGCTTCCCACGCTGATCGCAGATGTGCACTCGGCGCTCAACAACACCGCGGCGCCGGCACCGGTCGTCATCCCAGTTGAAAAGCCGAAGCCGGCCGTCTCCGTCCGCAAGTCCGTTCAGGATGACCAGATCACCTGCCTTGAGTGCGGCGGTACCTTCAAGTCGCTGAAGCGCCACCTGATGACCCACCACAATCTGTCGCCGGAAGAGTACCGCGAAAAGTGGGACCTGCCGACCGACTACCCGATGGTCGCGCCCGCTTATGCGGAAGCACGCTCGCGTCTCGCCAAGGAAATGGGCCTCGGCCAGCGTCGCAAGCGTCGCGGCAAGTAAGACTTCAACCGTCCGGTGAAGCGGCTGGTGCTGCGATTTGCCTGACGGTATCTGGTTTGATCACAAAGGGCCGGGCCTGAGCGTCCGGCTCTTGTGTTTTTGCCGTCAGCAGCGCTGTCGCTGCGGCGGCGCTGGCAATGGCTCAAGCGGCGAGCCGAAGCTCCGCTTCGTTCTTGATGCGGCGGATCATGGAGCGCAGGCCATTGGCGCGCTGCGTCGACAGGTGCTCGATCAGGCCGATCTTGCCGAAGGTATCGATAGCGTCGATCTTGGCGATCTCCGAGGCATGCTTGTCGGAATAGATGGCGAGCACGATCGCGACCAGGCCGCGCACGATGTGCGCATCCGATTCACCTTCGAAGGTCAGGACTGGATCCTCCGGATTGCCTGCCGTCTGGGTGACGAGCCAGACCTGGCTGGCGCAACCCTGGACCTTGTTTTCCTGGGTGCGCTTGGCCTCCGGCATTTCCGGCAGCGCCTTGCCGAGTTCGATCACATAGCGATAACGATCCTCCCACTCGTCGAGGAAGGCAAAATCGTCGATGATCTGGTCAAGCGTCGTCATGGTCCGGGTCCAGTTATCGGGAAATTATACGCCCGCCGGTCCTTACCGTGAACGAGCTTCGTCCCTGTTCATGCCCATTGCCATCAGGCATGCAGGCGTTCAGCCCTCATATAGGGGATGGCGAGCCGGTTGAGAACCGTCATTCGCGATTGCCTTTCGCCGGTGCGGTCAGATCGAAACGCTTGTCGGGAAGGCGAGCGCATTGCCGGCGCTGGCGTCGAACCCGCCGAGCTTGCCGACAGCTGCCGACAAGGCATGGCCGGCCGCGCGGGCATCGTCAGCGTCACGGGCAGCCCCCTCGCTGCGCAGTTCCTGCTCTGCCTTTCGCAGGAGCTGTTTTATCTGTTCGGCAGCCGACTTGAGTTCGGCGGCCACCTTCGCCGTGGTACCGGGTCCACGGTCATCGTCGCTGAATTCGCGATAGGCGCGCTCGGCAAAGCTCGTCGGCTCGGGGGAAGTGGGGGTATCGTCTCCGGCCGTCGCGTCTTGCATTGGCGCACTGCCCGCATCTGCCAAGGCCGTAGCGGCCGCAGCGGCGGCAGCACCATTTGCCGCTCCGGCACCATCTGCGCCGGCCAATTGCTGGGCAGCCGTGCCGAGTTGCTGAGCGAGTTGCTTGGCAAGCCTTGCGAGCGTTTCCGGATCGGATGCAAAGAACCGGAGCATCCGAAGCTGTTCCTTGATGTCATCGATCTTCTTCTTGGCCGCAGCCGCACGATCGGCAGTGTCTTCGTCCGAGCCAAGAAGCAAGGCAGCGGAGGCCGGGCTCTTGCCTTCGACCGCGGTCGTCGTGCCGGGTGTCGCCGGTCGTGTCACGCCCGCATTCGAAAAAAGCCCGTAGATCTGCATTGGGGTGCCTCCGCTTGTCGTGCGGCGGACCTAAGCAGCCACGGCTTGTGCGTGGCTGGCTGTGAACAGATCAGCGGTTGCGCCCAAAAAAGAAAACGCCGCGAGGGGATGGGATCCTCGCGGCGGCCACGACGGGGCGGCAAGTCAGGCAGTTAAGTTGCGAATGGGGTGGGGCGGCCCACTGGGCGCGACCGGGAACGTGTGGGTTACTGGATGAACGCGGCCTTGGGGTCGAGGCGCTTTTCCGGAACGGGCGTGCGTTTGAACACAGGCTCTGCGTCGATCGTGCTGACCTCGGCCGCAGCAGCCACATCGGCTGCCGGCTTGGCCGTGCCGGTCATCATCGGTGTGACCGTACCGGTCATCATCGGTGTGACCGTACCGGTC
>NZ_JAEPRP010000143.1:0-19329 GCF_016652895.1 Ensifer sp. SSB1 | reverse complement strand
TAAGCCGATGTGCGGCCAGGCTGAAAAGGCCGAATCCCCGACCGTGTGGAGGGATGCATGACCCAACACAACGAAACGCGCGGGGCGCTGACGAACGGAACCCGCGAACTCACAATGACTGACCGCAATTTCGTCTATGCGGGCAACGGCTTCATTAGCGATGAGAATTTTGATTTCGACGCAGCCCTGCGGGTATCAGGTGACTTCGTCGGTGACGACAAGGACAACTACTGCCGGATGATCGTCACCGCATTGAATGCTGTCCCCTCGCTCCCAGCGGGGGATGGGCTGACGGATCTCCGCGATCGAATTGAAGCGGCAATTGAGGCGGTTGAAGACCAAGACAATCATGCTGCACTGGCAATATTGCGAACGATACTAGCCGCCCATCGCCAGCCTGATGCCCCGCCTAATCCGCCGGTCATCGACACGGCACCGATGTACAAGGCTCTGGATGAGTCACGACTGGCGTTGCTTGCCGTGAATAGCGCTGCATCTCAGAAAGCTATTGCCATGATCGACGCGATTCTTAACTGCGCCCCTCGCCAGCCTGGGGAAGTGGGCGCGGGGGTGCTGACCGGCTGGAAACTCGTGCCGACGTTCCCGACTCGACAGATGGTCGCTGATGCGCGGGTAGCTCTCGGGGATAACGCAGATGTCACGGACGCATTGATCGCAGCTATTGCCGCTGCACCAACCGCATCGGCGCAGCAGGATGAGCGCGAGGCGTTTGAGCGTTGGGTATCTACCGTATGGCGCCCTGATGATGGCGCGGAATTGTTGAAGCGAGAATTTCCGCGAATGGCCTTTGCCGCATGGCAAGCCCGTGCTGACAATGCGGGGCCTATCAGCCGTGTCTACATTTGCCCGGAAGCTGATGTCGAGTGCAGCAAGTGCGGAAATCTTGACGTGCCACTTTGCGCCACCCAGCAGGTACAGGCCGATGCGGGGGCGGTGGCGGAAGGCTATGGCGCCACTGACTTCGGATATACGTTCGCTGGCATCGAGCTTGCGGAGGGTGACAAGCGCCTGATGTCCATGCTCGTGAAGGCATTCGGTACGGATCACCCCGCTGTCGATGACATGGCCGCGCTGCTGTTTCGCGCTCGCCCTGCGGCAGAGAGCGACAAGAGGGATGCGGAGCGGTATCGGTGGCTGCGCGACAACGTGCACAACGAAAGTTCGTTGTGGGATGTTCACGGTCCTGACGAATTCACAATGGGCGTGGACGATCTGAATACCGCTATCGACGCCGCCATGTCCCGCGAGCAATCGGGAGGGGAGCCGAAATGAAGGCGCTATCTATTCGCCAGCCGTGGGCCTGGTTGATCGTCAACGGCCACAAGGACATTGAGAACCGGACGTGGCGCACCAGCTTCCGAGGCCGCGTGCTGATTCACGCCAGCAAGGGCATGACGCGGCAGGAGTACGAAGACGTGCAGGACTATCTGTACGCGCTGTGCCTCAATGCCCAGGCCTTCGATGGTGACGGGCCGATCCGCCTGCCTTCCTTCGATCAGTTGGCGCGTGGTGGCATTGTTGGCGTGGCCACCGTCACTGATTGCCTGCACTTCGAGAACGGGGATTCACCTTGGCACATGCCGGAATGCTGGGGCTTCCGCATCGCCGCCGCCAAGCCTCTGCCCTTCACGGAATGCAAAGGCGCACTGGGCTTCTTCGACATCCCCGCCGATGTCGCGGCAATCCTGCGCGCCCGCGCCACAGGAGAGAGCAATGCAGACTGAGCTGAAGCCGTGCCCGTTTTGCGGTGGCGAACCCGGTATGGTCCAACAGACGAAAGTGAACTGGTGCGTTTCATGCCATACCTGCGGGGCCGATAGCGGATGGGGATCGCCCTCCGAAGTCATCAAGCTGTGGAACCGCCGCGAACTGGAGAGCGCCAGCCAGCCTGGGGGCGATGATCCGGTAAGCGGTGCGGAGTGGATGGCTCTGGCGAATCAGGCGCATGCGCTAAAAGCGCAGCGGGAAGACAGCCTTCGAGGCAATACCTACGCCGAAGGCTATGCAGATGCGGTGGAAATCGCCGCAGTATACATCAATGACCACTGCATAGATGGCGACATTCATGGGGATGCAATTCGTACGATGCAGAGGCCGCAGAGTGCCGCGCTATCTAGCCAGCCTGTGGGCGGGGAGGCTGAACGCAAGCCCATCGGCTACATGAACGAGCGTGCTGTGTCGATCCTCGCGCAAGGCTCTGTCATGTGTACTCACGTGAGCCCGACCAAGACCGAGTTCCAGCAGATTGCCATCTACAAGGAGCCGGTGTGATTCACTATCACGGCATGCCCATCACGCCGACGACAGCAGCTGCTAAGGCCGTGTTCTCCGGCCATGCCTTCGTGTCGTTCCGCTACCCGGAGCAACTTGGCATTGTGCTGGACGTGGCGCAGTCGTTCGCTGTCGATAACGGCGCGTTCAGTGCCTGGCGCTCTGGCTCTCCGGTGACCGACTGGAACCCGTTCTATGAATGGGTGGCCGAACTGCACCGCTACCCGGCGTTCGACTTCTCGGTCATCCCTGACGTGATCGACGGCGACGAGGCCGCTAACGATGCGTTGATCGCTGAATGGCCGTGGCGCGAGCGAGCGCCGTGGGTTGGTGCGCCAGTCTGGCACCTGCATGAGAGCCTGGAACGGCTGGAGCGCCTATCTCTGGCATGGCCGCGTGTCTGTCTCGGCAGCTCCGGTGAGTTCGCCCAGATCGGTACGCCGCGCTGGTGGACGCGCATGGCTGAAGCAATGGATGTGGTCTGCGATCGTGACGGCCGGCCAGTCTGCAAGCTCCACGGCCTGCGCATGCTGGACCCAGAAGTCTTCAGCCGCTTTCCGTTCGCCAGCGCCGATAGCACGAACATCGCGCAGAACGTGGGCATCGACAGCGCCTGGCGCGGCACCTATACGCCGGCCAGCAAGGAATCGCGGGCGCAGGTCATGCGCGAGCGAATCGAATCGCGGCAGTCACTGACGTTCTGGGAGCGTCGTGATGCGCCTATTCAACAAGGCTTTGCACTGGAGGTCGCATGAACAACATCAAGCGCGCCGCCCCGTCTGCGGGGAATGGCGGGGAGAAGGGGCAATCGTGAGCAGCGCCGGACAAAAACTGATGCTGGCCGCGGCCTTCGCCCTGGCTGCGGCATCCGCATCGACGGTCGCCCAGGTGCCCCAGTACGGCGGGCCGGCCATCGGTGATCGCAAGTCGCCGGGCCGCGCAAAGCGTCGCGCCGCCAACAAGGCCGCCCGCAAGGCGCGCAAGCAGGGGAGGAAGTGATGCGCACCGAGCGCCGCGTCGTGAGCGCTGCCATCCGTGCCGCCGACGGGTCCGTCCTGCTCGGTGTGCGCCACTACAGCCCGGACATGCATGCTCAGATCGAGCAGCGCCGCGACGGGTGGAAGTTCGAGAACCGCCTCGACTACGACCAGGGCTTCGTCGACCAGCACGGCGTATTCATGTCGCGCTATGAGGCGTATGCCGTGGCCGAGGCCGCCGGCCAGATCCGCTACCCCGAAGCCTGCGGACAGGGATTGGACGGGCCGAAACTATATAGCGAGGGCCTGTACTGATGGCTGGTGCCGCAAAACTCACGCCGAAGCAGGAGCGATTCGTCGCAGAGTACCTGATCGACCTGAACGCCACGCAGGCGGCGATCCGGGCGGGCTACAGCGCCAAGACGGCGCAGGAGCAGGGAAGTCGACTGTTATCGAATGTTATGGTTGCCGAAGCCATCCAAGCGGCGATGAAGGCGCGCGAGGAGCGCACCGAGATCACGCAGGACCGCGTGCTGCTGGAACTGTCCCGCATCGCGTTCTTCGACCCGCGCAAGCTGCTCCGCGACGACGGCAGCCCGAAGCCGATCGGCGAACTGGATGACGGCACCGCGGCGGCGCTGGCTGGGCTGGAAATCACCGAGGAGTGGGAGGGCAGCGGGGAAGACCGCGTCTTCGTCGGCTACACCAAGAAGTACAAGATCAGCGACAAGAACACAGCCATTACCAATGCCATGCGGCACCTGGGCATGTTCGTCGACAAGTCGGAAGTCTCCGCGCCAGGCGGGAAGCCGCTGTTCCCGCAGCCGACCGGCGTGCTGGTCGTGCCAGGCGCCATGTCCGTCGAGGACTGGGAGTCCATGATGGCGAAGCAGGAGGGCGGCGCGTAGTGGCAACTCTCACACGGTGGGCGCCATTGCCCGGCGCGCAGTTCCAGTTTCTGACCTGCCCGATCTTCGAGGCATTGATGCATGGCACGCGCGGCGGCGGGAAGACCGATACGCTGCTGATGTCGTTCGCGCAAGAGACGGGTAAAGGTTTCGACGCCCACTGGCGCGGCGTGCTGTTCCGCCTGACGTACCCTCAGCTCGCCGACGTTGTTGCCAAGTCCCGCCGGTGGTTTAGCCAGTTCTTTCCGGCCGCCAAGTTCAACAAGTCTGATTATTGCTGGGAGTGGCCGACGGGCGAAATGCTGTTCTTCCGGTACGGTGCGACCGAGGACGATTACTGGAACTACCACGGCCACGAATACCCGTGGCTCGGGTTCGAGGAGCTGACAAACTGGCGCGACCTCAGCTTTTATGAGGCTATGCACTCGACGTGCCGCTCCAGTTTTGGGGGAATGCCACGCATGGTGCGCGCCACGTGCAACCCGTTCGGCAAGGGCCACGGCGCAGTGAAGGAGCGTTTCCGCCTGGGCGAGGGCGGTACGCCGTCAGGCCGTGTGATCCGCGTTGATGGCGAGAAGCCGCGCGTCGCTATCCGCTCCAGCATCTACGAGAACAAGATCCTGCTTGCGAACGACCCGGACTATCTCGCCACGCTGCAGGCGCTGAAGGATCCCAACCGCCGGAAGGCATGGCTGGACGGCGACTGGGACATCCACGTCGGTTCGTTCCTCGAAGGTGTGTGGGACGCGAAGCGTCACATCGTCGAACCATTTCCGATCCCGGCATCGTGGAAAGTCTGGAAGGCGATGGATTGGGGCTATGCCCGTCCGTACGCGGTGTATTGGTTCGCAATGGACCCGGACGGCTGCGTCTATATCTGGCGCGAGATGTACGGCATTGGCGAAAAGCCGAACGAGGGCAGCCGCGAGGACGCCGCCAAGGTGGCGCGCAAGATCCGTGCTGTCGAGGAGCGCGACGAGCGCATGGGGTACGAGTACCGGATGAACCTGGCCGACCCGGCCATTTTCTCGAAGATCGGCGCCGACCGCTCGATCGGCCAGATCTTCCGCGAGTCCGGTGTGAAGTGGCAGGAAGCGTGGAACGCCAAGGGCAGCCGCGTCAATGGCGCACAGGAGATCATTCGCCTGCTCGCCGAGGGCAAGTTGAAGGTGTTCAGCACGTGCAAACACTGGCTGCGGACGGTCCCGAGCCTGCCGCCTTCGGACACTAACCCGGAAGACGTCGACACCGATGCCGAAGATCACGCATGGGACACGACCCGATACGGTGTGATGCGTCGCCGCCGCGCCCCTGGTGAAGAACAAAAATCCGACAAGGAGGGTAGCGACGTCGATACTTCCGACGGTACCCATCGCATGCACGCACGCACAGCCCCATGAATATGCAAATGCAGCCAGAGCAAACGCCCGCACCCGCCATGCAGATCGGCGTAGAGGCTGCTGTCGTTCCCGCTGAGGAGCACCAGTACAACCAGGAGCCCGAAGCCGACGAACTGGCGAGGAAGTGGAACAATCGCATCGCCGCCGCTCGTACGCACTGGGAGAAGTTCCACAAGCGCGTGAAGCACAACCGGAAGACCGTGGCCGGGTTCGACTGGAAGAAGAACCCCGACGACGACGACTTCTACAAGCTGCGCGCCAACCTGATCCACGGCACGATCACAGCGATCCTGCCTAATATCTATGCGCGTAACCCGGAGATGTCCGTCACGGGCCTGCACAAGGGCAAGCCGCTGAAGCTGTTTTGCGAGACGCTGCAGACCGTCACGAACCGCGAACTCGACCGCGCTAGGCTGAAGACGCGCGCCAAGGCTACCGTCCGTGCCGCGCTGACCGTCTCGTTCGGCGTTGTGAAGGTCATGTACCAGCGCGACATCAAGCAGGACCCGATCATCGCTGCTCGCATCAACGATACGCAGGACAACATCCAGCGCGTCGAGAAACTGCTGATGGACCTGCAGGATCCCGACCAGCGCGCCGACGAGGAAGCCACGAAGGCTGAATTGGAGGAGACTCTGCGCGCACTGCAGGAGCAGGTCGAGGTGGTAGCCGCCGAGGGCCTGGTGATCGACCGCCTGCTGACCGAGCAGATCCTGCTCGACCCGACCCTGGCCGAACTGCAGGACTACGCCGACAGCGACTGGATGATCCAGATCATCCCCATGAAGAAGTCGCTCGCCGAGTCGATGTACAAGTACAAGCTCGACAAGGCCAAGCGCTATCGTGACACCGCTACGCCGGCTCGCGCCGACAGCAACCGCATTCTGTCCGGCGGCGATGACAAAGCCGGCGAAGACGATTGCCAGATCGCCATCATGGAGATTTGGGACAAGCGCAGCCAGACCGTGTACACGCTGGCCGAGGGCTGCGACTGGTGGCTGCGTGAGCCTTACAGCCCGCCGAAGGCTGGCGAGCGCTGGTACCCGTTCTTCATCCTGCCGTTCCAACTGGTCGACGGCGAGGTGATCGGCCCGTCGCTGGTCGACCTGACCGAGAAGCTGCAGGCCGAGCACAACGGCGCCCGCAACAAGTTCAACCAGCACCGCGAGCTCTGCGAACCTGGGTGGATTGCGAGCAGCGACATCAACGCGAAGACGGTGACGCGGTACCGCGATGCGACGCTGGGCGAGATCACGATCGTCGACGTCGAAGGCCGGCCGCTGAATCAGGTCATCGTGCCGAAGCAGCATCCGCCGATCGACCCGGCTGTGTACGACACATCGGCCGTGCGCTTCGACTGGGAGCAGGTCACGGGCATGCAGGACGCCGCCCGCTCGACCGTGGTGCAGGCGAAGACCGCGACCGAGGCCAGCATCCAGCAGCAGGCGCTTTCGGGGCGCGTGAGCGAATTCCGCGATCAGGTCGAGGACTTTCTGCAGGACATCAGCCAGTACGCCGCACAGATTCTGGTCATGGAACTGACGCCCGCTCAGGTCGAACGCATCATGGGCGGCCCAACCACCGAGACAGTGCCGTCGCCGGCGCCCGGCATGCCCGCGATGCAGGTGCCGGTGCCGTCGTACGACTGGCCGGAGCTCTCGCGCGATCAGGTCTTCGAGATGATCGAGCTAAAGATCCGTGCTGGCACGACGGGCGAACCCAACCAGATCGAGCAGCAAGAGATCTGGATCAAGCTGATGCCGGTCATCCAGCCGCTGATCACACAGATGATGCAAGGCAAGGCCGCGGGCATGGACACCAGTCCGCTGGAGGCGCTGCTGCGCGAGACGATCACCCGCTTTGACGAGAAACTGGACTGGGAGCAGTTCATTCCGCAGGCCCCGGCCATGCCCCCCGCACCGGCGCTGCCGCCTGGCGCCGCTGCACCCGCACCCGCAGTACAACCCCAAGGAGCTTGATAGATGTCCGACCGCGAGGATTTCCTGAACAGCATGAGCCCGGACAATGGGCCGACCGAGACGCCGCCGGAGAGTTCGTACGGCCTCGACACGCCGCCGAAAGTCCCGGACGATGAAGTCACGCCGCCCACTGAGACCGAGACGGGCGCTGCCCCTGCCGCCGCCGTTGATCCGCTGGCCGCGACGAAGTCGTTCCTCGATACTCTGACCAATCCGGATCCGAACGCCGCCCCTGCCCCGGTACCGGCCGCCGCTGCCCCAGCCGATCAGACTGGCGCGCCTGCCGCTGCTCCGGCACCGGGCGCCGCACCTGGCACGCAGCCGGGCGCCGCCGCACAGAAGACGCCCGAGCAGGAGGAGGCCGAACTGCTGGACGGTGTGAAGTCCGAGCGCGGCAAGGAGCGCATCCGCGAGAAGCTGGCAGAGTTGCGCACCAAGTCCGAGGAGCTGGACGCTACGCAGTCGGACCTGACTGAATTCCGCACGATGGTGCTGGAGGCGTATCAGGATCCGCAGGACTTCGCCCGCGCGCTGGAATTCGGCCGTCTGGTAGGTGCTGGCGACGACAAGAGCCTCACCACGGCGCTCGCCATGCTCGACGAGCAGCGCAACGCAATCGCCCTTCGCCTGGGTGTCGATATTGCTGGCGTCGATCCGCTCGCCGACTTCCCCGACCTGAAGGCCGCGGTCGATAACATGGAGATCACGCGCGAGTACGCCGTGAAGCTCGCTAAGGGCCAGCGGCAGGAGCGCGTGCAGACCGAACAGCGCCAGGCCGCGCAGCAGCAACAGCAGGAATCCGAGCAGTCTCGCCGCGACTTCGAGGCGGAGGTCACCAGCCTGACTGACCAAGCGACGCAGTATTTCACCACGCGCGCCGGCGAAGTGGACTATCCGGCCAAGATGGAAGCCATCAAGGCTCATTTCGCCAAGCCGGAGAACCTGCAGGCATTCGTGCAGAACTTCCAGCCGAAGCAATGGCTCGCGCAGTTCAAGTTCATGTACGACAACATCCGCACCGCGCCGGCCCCGCGCCCCAACATCAATCATCAGCCGCTGCGCTCGCGCCCCGCGCTGGGCGGCTCGCCGGCATCGAACCCGAACGCATCGAGCGTTGACCGCATGTCGGCCACGCTCGACAGCATGGGCATTTAACCATCCGGGCCTGCTGGCCCACTTCGAGGAAAGAGCATGCATACCCACATCGCCAATCCGGTGCGCGTCACCGCGTTCCGCATTCTGGAAGTGACCGACATTACCGACCGCTCCGAAGGCAGGGGCCAGAGCAGCCCCGATCTTCTGCTGCGCTTGGAGAACGGCACCAGTTTCAAGGCCGACAGCACCATGACGTCGCGCTACGTGCCGGTGGCCGGCGACTTCGTCGTCACGCAGGAAGACGGCTACGTGTACCTGAATCCGAGGGACGTGTTCACGCGCAAGTACAGCCTCGCGCCAGCCGCGGACGGCAGCATCGAGGCCGAGATCGTTGCCAAGGGCAAGACCGCGCCGCGTGTCACGCCGGACGACATCGAGGCCAACATCGCCGCCGAGCACTTCTTCACGGCTGCGCACGGCGTCGAAGGCGCTGTCGCCCGCGGTGAATGCTGGGCCAAGGCGAAGGAAGTCGACACCCTGGCCGGCGAGCAAGCCGTCGTCCCGCCGCTTCACCTGCTGACCTTCTGCGTGCTGACCTTGCGTAACGGGTTCACGGTCACGGGCGAGTCGGCCTGCGCCAGCCCGGAAAACTTCGATGCCGAGATCGGCCGCAAGATTGCGCGGCAGAACGCAGTGCAGAAGATCTGGCCGCTGATGGGCTATGCGCTGCGGTCGCAGCTTGCCAACGCCTAGCCAAAAATGCTTTACGTGCTAGCCATATTGGTATAGTGCGATTGCCTTACCGCGACAGGTGAGGGCGAGCAATCAGGAAATGCAGCGCGTCACCGGACACCGCGCCCCGGCCTGATAGCCCGCCTGGCACCAGTCGCACCACACCTCAATTGTCGCTGTATCGCCGGGATCGCGTCCGGTAGCGCAGTCGACGAGGGCCACAAGACGCAGCAGCCGAGAGTCGCGCACGGCAGGCCCGAGTCGGAACCCTTCGGCCTTGCGTCCCGAAACGGTGTGAGCAGGTTTTCCCTACTCATATTCCGGAGCGACAAATGCCCATTTCCGCACCCGACCTAGCCTATCTTGGCAAGGTCTCCCTCGACGAGTACATGCGAAACACCCCGGTCGATCAGATCGGCGTGGAGCATCCGCTGCTGAAGAAGCTGATGAGCAAGCGCAAGCTGTTCCTCGGCGCGAAGCAAAACGTCGTGGTGAACATCCGCAAATCGTACGACAGCAACTTCGCCTGGGCCTACGGTGAAGCCGCGGTCTCGTTCAACAAGCGCCAGACGACCGAGCAGGCCGCATTCCCGTGGCGCCGTGCCGTGGATGGCTTCTACATCCCGCACGACACGCTGTTCGGTAACGGCATCAAGGTCCGCGAAGGCGAGCGCGGTCAGTTCAAGCTCGAACAGAACGAAAAGGTCCAACTGCTGAACCTGCTGGACGAGCAGATGGAATCGTTCAAGCTGGGCTTCTTCGAGAAGCTGGACATCGAACTGCATCGCAACGGCACGTCCTCGACCGACGCAGTGACCGGTCTCGACGGCCTGATCGTGACGGCACCGGCAACCGGCGTTGTTGGTGGTCTTGACCGCGCGACCGCGACCTACTGGCGAAACAACTCGCAGACCGCAATTGCTTCTGGCACGGCCGGCGCGCTGGCCGACGCGATGGAGAAGAACTGGCGCGCCTGTATCCGCAACGGCGGCACGCCCGACTTCATCCTGGCCGGCTCGGACTTCTGCGATGCGTACCGCAAGGCGATCACCATCACGCAGAACGCTGACGCCTCGAAGGCCAAGACGGTCGACGTCGGCACCGGCACGGGCGCGGATACTGGCCTGTTCTATAAGGGCGTGCCCATCGTGTGGGATCCGAACTTCTCGACGCTCGACGCCCTCGACGCGCCGGTGATCCCGTGGGAAAAGCGCTGCTATTTCCTGAACACCAAGCATATCGAGCTGCGCGACGACGATATGGACATCGTCACGCCGACCCGTCCGTACAACATCCTGGCGCTGTACCAGATGATCAATCTGCGTCTGGCGCTGGTGCTGAAGCGGTCGAACGCTCACGCAGTTCTGTCCATCGCGTAATCCTCGCGGTCGTCGAAAGGCGACCTTTTGCCCGGCTGGCCGAAAGGCTGGTCGGGCTTTTCTCCAGATTCGCTACAACAGTTCGAGGTCAAGATGCCCAAGCTCTCCATTTTCTCTGTCGTGGTGCGCCGCGACGCCAGCACGTCCACCCCGGTCGAAGTTCCCGAGCACGAGATCGCCATGCTGCAAACCATCTTCGGCGAGGAGCACGTGCACAACACGCGCCACCAGTCGATCGCCGACGCTGGCCTGACCGATGACGATGCCGTGGGCGAAGGCGAGTTCGGCGAAGGCGAGTTCGACCGCTTGGCGGCGAAGTACGGCGGCAACGACGAGGGACTGCTCGTCGAACAGGTCTTCGGCAAGAAGGCGACCAAGGGTCTCGAAGCCGCAATGGCGGCCACCGGCAAGCCCAAAAAGAAGGGTAGCGCTTCCAAGGCCAGCCAGTCCACCGAGACCGAGCAGTAACCAGCAATCCGCATAGGAGCGCGCGAAAATGCCGCAGCCGCCCAAGTACGAGCGCACGAAGGACTTCACGGTCGATTACGGTGACAACACCGATCACAATGAGCTGAACTCCGAATTTGACGCGGCTGCGTCCTCGATCAACAAGATCCGGGAAAACCTCGCGCTGCTGCAGCGTGACGACGGCAAGCTGAAACAGGGCGTTGTCACGGCAGATTCTGTCGATCCGTCGTTTATCGACGAGATCAGCGCCGGTGTCGTGAGCCAGGTTCAAGGCTACGCCGCCGATGCGCAGGCTTCCGCGGTCTCGGCCAATGCAGCCGCCACGACCGCCGTTGCTGCATCGACTACCGCAGTCAGCGCTCGGGACACAGCAGTAACCAGTTCGAACGCTGCCGCGCTGGCCTCGCAGTCTGCCGCGACAAGTGCTGGCGCTGCACAGACGTCTCAGGTAGACGCTGCGGCTTCGAAGGCCGCCGCAGCCGCGTCACAAACCGCTGCAGCCACGTCGGCAACCAATGCCGCAGCCTCGGCCACGTCGGCAGGAAACAGTGCGACCACCGCCACCACGCAGGCCGGTATTGCCACGACGAAGGCAGGCGACGCCGCCACCAGTGCAGCGAGTGCATCCGCTTCGCTGAACGATTTCAAGGGCCGGTACTATGGCCCGCTCGCTGCCGATCCAACGCTCGACCCGAACGGAAACGCAATGGACGTTGGTGATCTGTATGCCAACACGGCGACTGGCGAGCTGCGCCGATACAGCGGCTCTGCCTGGGTGACGGCATTCGGCGGAATTCCGAACGACGGGACCGTAACAACCGCGAAGCTTTCGACCGCCGTCCGCGACGGGATGATCGGTAAGGTTGGCCACTTCGCACGGAACACTGCTCCGACAGGCTGGCTAAAGGCGAACGGTGCGGCGGTGTCTCGCACGACATACGCCGATCTGTTCTCGAAGATGGGGATCTTGTTCGGGGCCGGAGACGGATCGACGACGTTCAACGTACCGGATCTGCGAGGCGAATGGATCCGAGGATGGGACGACGCGCGCGGCGTAGATGTGGGCCGGGCGTTTGGTAGTTCCCAGGCCGAAATGATTGGTCCTCACCCGCACCCGATTCGCGCTTCAGTCTCGGGGTACACCGGGGGAAATCCGGCAGTGCTGTACGCCGCAGGGGACAACAACGGCAATACGCAGGTGCCGGGCGGCGGCGCTACGTATGGTGTCCAGAACAACAGCGGCACGGAGAACCGTGTGCGCAACGTCGCGCTGCTGGCGTGCATCCAGTTCTAAGGGGGGGCGACATGGAAATTTTCAACTACCACCCGATGACCGGTGAGTTCCTGAGTGCTGGCGTTGCCGACGAAAACCAGCTTGACCCCAGTGATCCAATCGTGCCGGGCTATGCAACGCGCGTCGCAATGCCTGCCGGCATCGCCGACCGTGTGCACGTCTACCGCCGACCCGATGGCTCGGTCCCGCAGAACTGGCCGGAGGGTAATTGGTCGCTGGTTCCAGACTATCGCCGTGTCGCAATCTATCGCACAGCCGATGGTAGCGAGTTCGAGATCGGCAACGAGTTCAATGGCCTAGGGGAGTTGCCGCAGTTTCTGACTGACATGCCTCGGCCCACCGCCGCCCATGTGTGGAGCGGAGACTCGTGGGTGCTCGACGCGGCGAAGGAAACAGCCATGCTGACAGCGGAAGCGATGGCTACCCGCGCAAGACTGCTGGGCGAGGCCGATCAACTGATTGCGCCGCTGATGGACGGCTTCGTGCTAGACGAGTTGACCGCAGAGGATTCCGCCCGCTTGAAGGCCCTGAGCCAGTATCGGAAGGACGTGCGCGCCGTCTCCTCGCAGGCGGGGTTCCCGCGCTCGATCGCGTGGCCGGTGAGGCCGTGAGAATTGTCCGGCGTGCATTGCGACACGCACAACAATAGTCGAAAAAGGGAAACGGGTTATGGAGCCGACTACTACCGCAGGCGGGATTCTAGGCGTGAAGTACGCAACGCTGGTCGCCGGCTTCTTCGGCGGCGTTGCGTCGCTGTCGTATGTGCGCGAGCTGTCGCGTCCGCAGATGGCGATCGCTGTGTTCACCGGTGCAGTTACGGCCGGCTACATGACGCCATTGGCAAATAAGTATCTCGGCCTATTCATCGCTACAGGGCCGGAACTGGAGAGCGCATGCGCGTTTCTCATTGGGGTAACGGCGTTGAACATCATTCCGGGGTTCATTCGATTGTCCGCCATGTTCAAGAAGGATCCGGCGGGCTTCCTGAAGAACGGAGGCAAGGATGCTGACCCTAGCTAATGCACTGTTTGCGGCAATCATCGTGTGGCACTCGCTGACCGTCCTGAATGCTATGAGCCGGTCCAGTGCAACCGTGCCGCGCATTGGCTTTGTGCTGATGGCCGGCGGCGCATTCTCGTTCCTGCTGGCGCCGTTTTACAAGGCTCCGCCGCCGGAGCTGGGCACTGTCATGCTGACGGCCGGCGTTGCGGTCTGGTGCCTGTATCGATCCTACCGGAGGAAACATGGCGCAGCCAATCGCGTACAACCGCACTAAGAACTTCACGGACAACAATCCGGATCGAACCGATCATGTCGCGCTCAATTCGGAGTTGGATGCGGTCTCGCTGACTACTCAGGAGATTCGCCAGAACCTCGCCATTATTCAGGCTGACGACGGATCCCTTGCGCCAGAAACGGTCGGTCTTGATCAGTTGACCGCCGAAGCGGCGACGCTCCTCGGTACGCCAGGGCCGCAAGGCGCCACCGGGCCGCAGGGCGCGCAGGGTCCGCAGGGAGGGCAGGGTTCGAAGGGCGACACCGGCGCGACATTCGACGCTGACGTTCGGGACGTAGCGGCGAATCGCTCACTGTATGACGCGCAGCCGAAGGGCTTTTGCTTCCTTGCCATTGATACTGGCAAGATGTACTTCAAGCTCACTGGCGCGTCTGGAAATTGGTCGATCGCTTTCGACTTCGGTATCGGCCCTGTGGGGCCCCAAGGCGCGACCGGGCCGCAGGGTGCAACAGGCTCGCAGGGCCTGCAAGGCCCGCAAGGGCTGCCCGGTGCCACTGGAGCCGCGGGCGCTACGGGCCCGGCCGGTGCGGTCGACTACTCGATCGCCATCCGAAAGGATACGGCTGCGGCGCAGGCAATGGTCGGTCAGTTGCAAAGCCCGTCGTTTGTCTCGAAGCAATACACAAGCGCGCCGGAATACCGATTCGAAGGCTTCACTCTGAAGCTGCTGCCGAACGGTGAGCGGATTAAGGCCACGAATACCGCTGGAGACCAGAAGCGTGACTTCGACGCACGTGCGTTTTACTCGGATGGCACAGCCGCGGGAGCGACCGGCTACAAGCTGGCGAATGGTTCCGACATCGGTGCGCTATTTGACCCGGCCGGGTCTGCATCAGGCAAGCTCGATGCAGTCGACACAGTGGCAAAGACTGCAACGCTAACGGGTAAGACCAGCGTTACCGTGCAACTCGTGCGCACGGGCAACCAGATTTCCATCTTACTGAGCACGGCATGAGCGGCCTCCAATCTCGATACAAGACTCTCGGGCAGTTGCGCGCCGATCTTCGGGTTCGACTCGGCTTCATCGCGCAAGGCCCCGCCGCCGCGAACAATCAGGCGACGCTTGACTCCTTCCTGCAGGAAGCGCACGACTACGTCTATTCTGAGCTGAACCCGTCGCCGGCGCGCCACAAATCGGTGATTCAGTTGCAGCCCGGCGAGGTGGCGTACGACTACCACGACGACGTGCTCGACGAAGACATCGACCCCGGCAACATTCTCTCCGTGTGGGTCAAGATCGGCGACACCATTCGGGAGCCGCTCGTGCAGGGCATTACCGAAGACGACCGCTCGATGGTCGACTTCCGCTCGTGGCCGGAACGGTACGACACGCTGGACGGACAGATCGAACTGTATCCAGTGCCTGATCAAGCGTACGACCTGATCATCGAGCACATTCGTGTGCAAGGTCGGTTCGAGCGTGATTCCGATCGTCCGAGCGTACCGCACCGCCTGGTGTTTCAGTACGCCCTCGCCAACGCGAAGGCGCACTATCGCCACCCGGACGCGCAGGCCGCTGCAACGACATTTACGAACATGCTTTCGCGCGAAAAGGGAAAGCAGCACGAGGGGCGGCGCTATATCAAACCAACTGGCTCGGCAGAGTCGTGCGACGCGCAGGTCGTGCAGACCGCCGGCGGCTATCGGTTGAGGGGCTGATATGGGCGCGATTACCTTCAATCGCTTCGATCTCGGTATTGACCTGCGCAAGGGAGCCAGCGTCTCGGACGCGAACCGTCTGCGCGAGATGAAGAACGCCTACGTCACGACGGGCCTTGCCACGCAGAAGCGGCCGGGGCTGGTCAAGGTGACGTCGTTAGAGCCGGGAACGAAGGGGTTGTTCTCTGCGCTTGGGAAACTGCACACGTTCTATGGTGCTGGCAACATCGTGCACGCCGACACCCGCTTTCAGGCCCACAAGACGATCTACTACTCCGGGCAGGAGAAAGCCGTCGCTGATGTGCTGTTTGCCGACGTGTTCAACGGCAATATCTATGCATCGATCCTGTACGACAACACCGACATCCGGCACCACTATCTTGACGGCACTGCAGATCCTGGCGTCACGGATGGCAATTGCCCGCAAAGCGCGCAGGTACTGAAGATCGCGTCGAAGATCTTTGCTGTCTCCCGCGCAGGTGACACTGTACGGTATAGCAAGACTGGTAACCCGCGGGACTGGACAACCGTCAATGATGCAGGATTTCTCCCGACTGGGCTGAACGCGCGAGGCGATAGGTCGACCAACGCGCTTGGTATCTATCAGAACAAGCTCGTAGCACTGGCGCGTGACGGTGCGCAGGTGTGGTTCGTGGATCCTGATCCGAGCGCCAATAAGTTGGAGGACATCGTCGAGAACGTCGGCACGTCATTCCATCGCACCGTGGCGACCGTTGCAGGCGACCTGTACTTCCTGTCTGACTTCGGCTTTCGATCGATCACGACGCTACAGTTGATCTCGAAGCTGGCCGATGTCGACATTGGCTCGCCGATCGATACGCTTGTTCGGCCCGAGACCCGCAAGAACACCACGACCCCACGCGCGGCGTATTACTACGGCACGGGCCAATATATCTGCGCGATCGGCGATCAGCTTTTTGTCTATTCGATCTCGCGCACGGCCAAGGTGGCGGCCTGGTCGCGCTACATCCTGCCGTTTACGGTGGATGCGTTCGCGGAGCTGCAGGGTGTGCTCTATATCCGCTCCGGCGACAACATCTATCAGCTGAGCGACGAGGTCAGCGCGGACGACGGCCAGCCCTTCGAGGTGCTGCTCGAACTGCCGTACATGGACTTCAAGAGCCCTGGGCAGACGAAGCGGGTCTACGGCGTCGATCTGGTCATGGAGGGCGAATGCGACTTCTCGATCGCGTTCGATGTCAGAAATCCTGATGCGTACACGCCGCCAGTTAGAGTACGTGGCAACACGCGCGGCGGCGGTGTGATCCCGATCGAATGCGCGGGCACCGAGTTCTCGCTGCGGTTCCGCAACTTCGACGACAAACCATTCCGGCTTGATGCGGTGACCGTTTACTACGACAACCTGGGCGCGATATGAAGGTTCGCTTTCTGACTGTTGAGGAAATCGACGCTGAGTATGACCGGCTTCGGCCTGTTTTCGAGCGCGTGCCTACCGCCGCCGATTACACGCACGACGACATTCTGCGCCTCGCCAAGTCTGGCGCGATGGTCGTCGGATACGCCGAGGAGGACGGTGAAGTCTTGGCGGTCATGGCGTTCGAGTTCCTGCACTACGTGCGTATCAACGCGGTGAACATCGTCGCGCTGGCCGGTACCCGTCTCGACGAGATCCATGCGCAGTTCTTCGAGGCATTCCGGGAGTTTTGCCGACTGGCCGACGTGACGGCCATCGAGGCGCGCTGCGGCGAAGGGATGGCCCGCCTGTTGCAGCGATACGGATTCTCGCGCACCTATCACATTGTTTCTTGCAAGGTTTAAAGGAGAGCTGCTATGGGTGGTGGTGGTGACGGCGGCGCAGCAGCCGCGCGCAAACAGGAAGAAGATCGCCAGGCGCGGATCAAGCAGTCCGTCGATGCTATCAACTCCATCTTCAACGGCCAGGCCGTTACGCAAGGTGTTGGGCGCGCCACGTCGTACGATCCCAATGCGACGTATTACGACGCGGACGGCAATGTATTTGTCGCGCCCACTACGACGATTTCTTAGAATCAGGGCGGTAGCTATATTCCGGGCGGCGAAGGCGATGCTGGTTACTGGATGGGCGGTCAGCAGGTCAATCGAACTGTTACTGACAATGACGCGATTAGTCGGCTGATCTCCGACGGCAAGCTATTCACCGGCAGGAATACAACGCAGCCGGTCAATACGAATAGGCAGCAGCTCTACGACCAACAGAAGCAGGCGGTAACGGACCTGAACCGTCGAGAGGTTGACCGCCAGTACACGGAAGCCGAGCGCTCCAACCGTTTTGCACTGGCTCGAAACGGCCTGCTTGGCGGCTCGGCCGATGTCGATAGTAATGCCGACCTGCAGCGACGTACGAACGAGGGGATCATGCAGGCGACTGCGCTTGGCGACCAGGCGGCATCGGACCTGCGCACGGCTGACGAACGTACGCGGCAGGGCCTGATTTCGTTGGCGCAGTCGGGTATTGATACAGGCACGGCGCAGCAAACGGCGCTGGCCGGCCTGAATGCCAATTCGCAAGCCGCCGAAGGCGCGCGAGGCGGCGCCACGATCGGAAACCTGTTCTCTGATCTGTCGCAGGCATACCTCGCCAATCAGGTCAATGCTGGTAGGACCGCTGGCGGATTGAATACGCAACAGCAGTGGTACGGCGTCTCGAACCCGCAGCAGACCTACGGCGGCAGCACGACGCGATAAGGAGCGTACATGACAGGCTTCGAGATTGCCGCCGTTATCGCAATGCTTGCAGGAGCGGCGGCGACGTACAAGGCAAATCAAGATGCTGCCCAGCGTCAGCAGCGCGAGGTCATGGCATCTCTGGCACGGCAGCGCGACTTGCAGATGCAGGCCGAGGACAAGGCCAAGAAGACGGCCGAGCAGTTCGCCCCGGAGGATCGGAAGCAAGAGCAGACGCAGATTGCTGACAAGCTGACCGAGGAGTTCAATGCCCCGGTTCAAAGTGCTCAGCAGATCAACAATGCCCAGAGTACGACGCAAGGCAACGTGTCTAGCGACTATGTGGCCGCGAAGGCTGCGTCTAACCTCAACCAGATGAAGCAGGCCGAGAGCCTGGCGCGCTTGCTTGGGAAGACGACCGCGGCAAGCCGGCTGCGCACGAACGAGGCAATCCGCGTCGCCGACGCAGCCGCAGGCATCGACAGGCTTGGCAGCTTCTCGCGCGGCCAGGCGGCAGCAGATGAGATTGGCATCAATGCAGCGGGCCGGCCGGATGCCGGTTTGATCCTCGGCGGCCAAGTTGTCGGCGCTCTCGGTGCTGGTGGTCTCGCTATGGCTGGCGGCGCAGCGAACGCAGGAACGGCGGCGCAGTACGGCACAACGGCTGGCTCGCAGCAGACCGCCATGCTCGCGGCGCAGGATGCCGGCATCGCCGGATCGAGCGGTTTCTCGCCTGTATGGGCGGGAACTGTCGGTAAGCTATTCAAGGGGGTGAGTCGATGAAGTTCACGCTGAATGGCTACGGCGCAGAGCCTATGGCGCAGGGTATCGCCAACGCCATCAAAACAGCAGCAATGGCGCCAATGGCGCGTGAGCAGGCTGAACAGGCATCGATGCTGCAGAACGCGCGCGTCTATGCTGCCAACATGGCGGGTAACAAGGCCGGCGCCGAAGCTGAGAATTCCCGCTACACGCTCGGTCAGCGGCAGGGAGTCGAGGATCTAATCGCCAAGAATCCCCAGTTTGCCAATAACCTGCAGAACGCTATCCGTCTGTTCGGGCTTACCGGCGACGCCAACATCGAGCGCCTGGCACGTGCGAGCGGCGAACTGCAGACTCAGGGCATCCGCGATCAAGCTGTCGCCGCTGTGGACGACGTCGACC
>NZ_JAEPRP010000142.1:0-19652 GCF_016652895.1 Ensifer sp. SSB1 | reverse complement strand
CCGCCGGTCGGTCAGGAACTCCTTCAGGTAGCGGCGCATCGAGGTGTAGTCGGTACCGTCGGGCGTACCGAGGTTGACCAAAAGGACGCCGACCTTTCCGGATTTGACGGAGGGATGGTTGGCAGGGGCGGTCATGGCAAGTTGCTCGGTCATCTTGATCCTCGTCGGGCCCCGCTTCCGTTTGGAGCCTTCGGTTTCCAGTCCTTCTAAAAAGAAAAGCCGACGCGGGGAAGCCCGCGCCGGCCCTAAAAGTAGAGGCAAATTGTCTTACTTTGCCGGGATCTCCAGTTCCTTGCCGACATGCAGCGCGCGCGGCGCCGGCTTGCCGTTGGCCTCGGAGATCTTCTTCCAGAGCGCGCCTTCACCGTAGAACGACTTGGCGAGGTCCCACAGCGTGTCGCCCTTGGCGATCACGTGCTTCTGCGGACCGCTTGCGGCCGGTGCTGCTGCCTCGCCGGAGGTCGCGGCCGGCTGGGTTGCCGAGGTGTCGGTGCCGGTCGCCGGCTTTGCTTCCGTTGCCGGTTCCGCCGTTGCCGCACCTGCGGCCGCAGCGACCTCGGTGATGCGGCCATCGGTGTAGGGCTTGAACGGCTGGTGAGCGGCAAGATAGTCGGCGAGCACGGTTTCCAGGCCCGGACCGTAGTCGTACGCGTTTTCACCCTTCTCCTTGAAGACGTCGTAACCGTCGCCGCCATTGCGCATGTAGTTGTTGGTGACGAGCGAATAGGTCTTGGCCGGGTCGAGCGGGACGTAGGTCTCGCCTTCCTTCACCTCGACCGAGACGACGCGGCTTCCGATCGGCTTCGACTTGTCGAAGGAGAACTTCATGCCGGCGACCTGCGGGAAGCGGCCGCCGCCTTCTTCGAGCTTGCTGAGGCCGTTTTCGAGCGCCTCACGAATGCCGTCGCCCTTGATCTGGAAGGTTGCCACCGTGTTCTGGAACGGCAGCACGGTGATCGCCTCGCCCATCGAGACGTCGCCGGCATCGATAGACGCACGCAGGCCGCCGCCGTTGGTGATGGCGATGGTCACGCCCTGGCCCTTGACGCGATCGAGCATGGCGTCGGTGAGCAGGCTGCCCATCTCGCATTCCTTCGTGCGGCAATTCTCACGCGAGCCGTCGATCGGCGCTTCCGTCTTGGCGATGATCTTCGAGCGCAGCTCTTCGATCGGTTTGCCGAGTTCGGCGACGCGCGCCAGCACGGCCTCATCCGGCTTCACCGAGCTGTCCACCAGGATCGGGTCGCCCTTGGCTGCCTTGACCACGCCCTTGTCGTCGAAGGTCACGACGAGATCGCCGAGATACTTGGTGTAGGACGCGGCCTGAACGACGGGCACCTTGTAGCCGCCGGGGTTGTCGACCATCGTCGGATAGGGGCCTTCAGCCTTCGGATCGGTGTTAGAGAGCAGGCTGTGCGAGTGGCCGCCGACGACGATGTCGACGTCGGGGATCTTGGCGATCGCCGCCAGATCACGCGGATAGCCGACATGGGTCAGCGCGATGATCTTGTCGACGCCCTGCTTTTTGAGCTCTTCGACTGCGGCGGTGGTGGTGGCCACGTCGTCGCCGATCAGGATGTCCGGGCCGGGCGAGGAGAGTTCCGGCGTGTCGTTGGCGACGGCGCCGACGATGCCGATCTTCTGGCCGCCAACCTCGAGCACGATCGACGGCTTGATGCGGTCGCCGATCTTCGACTTGTGGCTCGGCAGCACGTTGGCGGTGACGACCGGGAAGGTGATCTTGTCGAGGAAGCCGGCCAGGCCGTCTTCGCTTTCGTCGAATTCGTGGTTACCCACGGTCATTGCGTCGAACTTCATCAGGTTCAGGAACTCGGCTTCGGCCAGGCCCTTATAGGTGGTGAAGAACAGCGAGCCCTGGAAGTTGTCACCGGCGTTGAGCAGCAGCACGTTCTTGCCGGAAAGGTCCTGGCGCTTCTGGTCGATCAGGGCTTTCAGGCGGGCGACGCCGCCGAAGCATTCGTTCTTGCCTTCCTCTTCCGCCGAGCAGGTCGAGTCGAACTTGTTGATCGACTCTATGCGGGAATGGAGGTCGTTGATGTGCAGGATGTTCAGCTCATAATCGGCGAAGGCTGCGCCCGAGGAGAGGGCAAGGATGGACGCGGTCATCAGGCCGGTCCGGATGTGTCTGATCATGATGTTCTCCTGTTTTGAGAGCGCTGCCCGGATTGGTCGAAGCACTCTGTCTCCCGTTGCACGCAAGCGAACACAAAACCGCGCGGCACTTTTGCTGCAATTGCTCCAGTGTCAGCCAACCGTATCCGGAGCCGTCAAGATGGATCCGTTCCCCACGGTGGGCGTGGCTTTGCCGGGCGGATGTTTTCATCACTTGAAGGCGACTTCAAGCGCTAAACCATCCTTGGGTTGTCGGATTTGCAACTAGGTTAAGCCGCGGGCGCAAATGAAAAAAGGCCCCCGATCGGGGGCTTTGATACTTGCCTGTTTGCTGTTTTAGCCGCGCCGTGCCAGCGAGAACTGCGCGCCGGCATCGGTGGTGCAATTGAGCTGGTTCTGGGTGACCAGGGCGCAATTGACCTTGGACTGAGTGTTGCGCACGAGCGAGGTCATATTGATCTCGACGAGCGTGGGGCTCATCTTGGTGTAGTTGCCCGAAGCAAGCAGCTGGTTGGTATCGGTCGTGCGGGTCGAGAAGGTTCCGCCCGCGAAGGTCGAGACGATACCGTTCGGATCCACCCAGGAGCCTTCGACGCCGGTCGCCTGGCTCGACGGCCCGCCCTCATCGATAATCCGGGGCGACGACTGGCAGGACGCCAAGGCCGCGGCGGTTGCGATTAGGGTCAGAACTGCGAATGGCTTCATAGGCGATTTCCCCCGCATTGGGCCGAGCGGACTGTTTCATTCCGGCATGACCATGCCGCGATCATGAGTTGAAAGCAAGAGTGGCAGGGGGCGGCAGTCGCCTTTTCCCGCAGAGATGAAAAGGCCCGGGACACGCTCGCGCCCCGGGCCGGATGACGTGTTACGTCAAAAGCTTAGCGAACAAGGATGTTCTTGAACTGCCAGGGATCCTTGGTGTCGATGTCTTCCGGGAACAGGCCCGGACGACCGTCGAGCGGGGTCCAGTCGGTGTAGTGGCCTTCAACCGGGCCGAGGTACTGGAGCTGCACTTCAAGGCACCGCTTGTAGTCCATCTCGTCAGCTTCGACGATGCCGGCCTTCGGGTTCTCGAGAGCCCAGACCATGCCGGCCAGGACTGCGGAGGTTACCTGCAGGCCGGTGGCGTTCTGGTAGGGAGCGATGCGGCGGGTTTCTTCCAGCGACAGGCGGGAACCGAACCAGTAGGCGTTCTTGTCGTGGCCGTAGAGCAGCACACCGAGTTCGTCGACGCCGTCGACCAGTTCCTTTTCGTCGAGGACGTGGTGCACCGGCTGGGCGTTGCCGCCGTTGCCGAACATCTCGTGCAGCGACAGAACGGCGTCGTTGGCCGGATGGTAGGCGTAGTGGCAGGTCGGGCGGTAGGTGACTTCGCCGTCCTTGTCGCGAACCGTGAAGAAGTCAGCGATCGAGATCGCCTCGTTGTGGGTCACGAGGAAGCCATACTGCGGGCCGGTGGTCGGGCACCAGGAGCGCACGCGGGTGTTGGCGCCCGGCTGCTCCAGGTAGATCGCTGCCTTGCAGCCCTTCTTGTGCTTCTTGGCGTTCTTCGGCATCCAGTTTTCATGGGTGCCCCAGCCGAGTTCGGCCGGCTGCAGACCTTCCGAGATGAAACCTTCGACCGACCAGGTGTTCCAGAAGGTGTTGAAGGGCTTCGGGTTCTTGGTGCGCTGGGTGTCGCGCTCGGCGATGTGCACGCCCTTGACGCCGACCTTCTTCATCAGCTTGGCCCAGCCTTCGCGGTCGTCCTGGTGCGGCTCTTCGTACTTCACGCCAAGGTCGTTGGCGAGGTTCAGGAGGCCCTGCTTGACGAACCAGGAGACCATGCCGGGGTTGGCGCCGCAGGTGGAAACCGCGGTCGTGCCGCCCGGGTTCTTTTCCTTCTCCTTGCGGACGGTTTCGCGCAGCGCATAGTTGGTGCGCTCGGAATTGTCCATTTCGGCGTCGAAGTAGAAACCGAGCCACGGCTCGACGACCGTGTCGACGTAGAGCACGTCGAGCTTGCGGCACATCTTCATCAAGTCGAGCGAGCCGGTGTCGACCGACAGGTTGACGCAGAAGCCCTGGCCTTCGCCTTCAGTCAGCAGCGGCTTCAGCAGTTCCTTGTAGTTGTCCTTCGTCACATGAGCGCGAACGTGACGTACGCCATGCCGCTCGAAAATCTCGTTATCGGCGGCGTCCTCACGGGGTTCGACCACGATCAACCGGTTCTTGTCGTATTTGAAGTGGCGCTCGATCAGCGGCAGGGTGCCGCGACCGATCGAACCGAAACCGATCATGACGATCGGACCGGTGATCTCGCCGTAAACCGGATAGGTGGTATCTGCCATTTTTGTCTTTCTCCTGAGAAAACTTTCCCTGTGACGTTGGGTGACTAAGCATGAGGAGCGGCTGGCGCCGCTGTTCTGGCTCGATGAATGTGCCGAAGCGGCCGTGGTGCCGAATGCGGCACGCGGGCGCTGTAGAGCATAGATTGCTGTCACAATAAAGAGCCGGCGGGTCAACCGCCATTTGAGAGTGTGCTTAACCGACAATCGAAAGCGGCGGCGATGGCCCTACGCTTCGACAAAGGGCACTTCTTTTCGACCAGATTGTACCCTAGCTGGTCGTCCGGCTCGATCCAGCGTTAAGGATCAGGCCGGAAAGGCCGATGGTGACGGGTGTGGAGAAGCCGTCATGGGGCGAGCGTTTCGTGCAGATCGGGCGATCCAAGGGGGATTTAACCATATCCCCATCGTTTCGCTCGCGTAAACGCTTGTCACATGCGCTTCGTGCTATAGCTTCGTTTGAAGCATCCGCTTCGCGCCATGATTGATATTGTCCGACCCGGAGGCGTGACAGACCGTGACCGGTAGTCATCTCAAGGCTCTTGCGGCCTTACAGAGCAAAACACCCGTACTGATCGCGCTTTATGATCAGCATGATCGACTGCGATTTGCCAACCCGGCATTCCGCACGGCATACCATCTCGGCCCGGACGAGAGCCCGACCTGGGCGGAGATCATGCGCCGCAACTACTCCGCCGGGCAAGGCACGGTCCTGAAGACCGACGATGTCAACGCCTGGATAGCCTCCACGACGCATCGGCGCGGCAAGGTGCCTTTTCGCGCCATGGAAACCGACCTGCATGACGGCCGCTGGCTATGGATGACGGAGACGGTGGATTCGGACGGCTGGATGCTGTGCATCGCCGTCGATGTCACCACCATCCACGCCGGGGAGCGCGAGCTCCGGCAGGATCGCGACTTTGCGCTTCGAGCCGCCCAGGTGGACGAGCTGACGAGCGTGCCGAACCGTCGGTACACGATGGGGCGGTTGACCGAGTTCATCGCCAACTGCGCCGAGAACCCGCATATGTGGGGCTGCGTCGCGATCATCGACATCGATTATTTCAAGGCGATCAATGACCGCCACGGGCACCAGCGCGGCGACGAGGTGCTGCTCGATTTCGCCCGCCAAATGCAGGAATTCGTGCGCCGTTCGGATTGTTTCGGTCGCATCGGCGGCGAGGAATTCATGCTCATCCTGCCCGATACCACCATCAGCGAGGGCAACCGTATTCTCGACCGGCTGCTCGAAAGGGTCAGAAGCTCCCGGCCGCTCGAGAACATTCCGGAATTCTTCTACACCTGTTCGGTAGGGCTTGCGGAATATCGCGATGGGGATTCGGTCAGCGATCTCTATGCGCGCGCCGACCAGGCGCTTTATCTCGCCAAGCGCGACGGCCGGGATCGCGTGAGGCGCTATACCCTGCCGGGTTCAGATCACGAGGCCCACCCGGATCAGACCGCGTAGCGAATTGCCGACATAGAGCGTTCCGCCTGTGAGATCTGTCGGCGAGAGCCGCGCGACGCGGGCGCGCCGTTGGCAGATGAGTTCGGTGCGAAGCACGCCGGCGAGCAGCCCGCAGGCGATCGGCGGCGTTTTCAGGATGCCGCTGCCGTCATCGAGGAAGACCGAGGTGATCGTGCCCTCGCAGACTTCGCCCTTTTCGTTGAGTAGAAGAACCTCGTCAGCCTCGCTGGCTTTGAACTCGCCGCGGGCCGCTTCATAGGCTGCCCGGCGGCTGGTCTTGTAGCGCAGCAGCGGATCGCTGGAGTCGAGCCGTGTGGCGGCTATCCGCACCTGCCAGATCGTATCGTCCGGCAATGGCACGAACGGTGCGGTCTTCACCTCGATGCGCCCATCGGGAAAAAGCTCGAGCCGCACGCGGCGCGAAGCCGCGTCGCCGCCAACTTCCACCGCAGCCAGGAAGGCGGCTTCTGCACCTTCGGCTCCTGGAATGCCCAGTCGACGTGCCGATCGCTTCAGCCTCGCCAGATGCAGCCGCATGCGAAGGAAGCCGGTTTCGCCGTCAAAACGCAGCGTCTCGATCAGCGAGAAGACCGTCATCGCACGATCTCGCCGTCGCCCGGCACGATCTCGCCGTCGCCCGGCGCGACCTCGCCGTCGCCCGGCGCGACCTCGCCGTCGCCCGGCGCGACCTCGCCGTCGCCCGGCGCGACCTCGTCGTCGCCCGGCGCGACCTCGTCGTCGCCCAGCGCGATGTGATCGTCGCCAACGGCAAAGCGAGCCTTGAGCAGGCATTCCTCGTATTCGGATTGGGCGTTGCTGTCGAAGACAATGCCGCCGCCGACATTGAACACGGCTTCGCCGCTCGCAAAAAGCGAAATGGTGCGGATGGCGACGCTGAAGCGCATGACCCCGTTCGGCGCGATAAAGCCGATGGCGCCGCAATAGGCGTCGCGGGGTCCGTCCTCCAGATCGTGCAGGATTTCCATGGCCCGCATCTTCGGCGCGCCGGTGATCGAGCCGCAGGGAAAGAGAGCCGCGAAGATGTCGCTGAGGCCGATCTCCGGCAAGAGTTTCGCCCGGACGTGGCTCACCATCTGGTGCACGGTCGGGTAGGTCTCGATCTCGAAGAGTTTGGGGACGTTGAGCGTGCCGACCTCGGTGATGCGCGAGATGTCGTTGCGCAGCAGATCGACGATCATCCGGTTTTCGGCCTGGGTCTTTTCGTCGGCGCGCATCGCCGCGATGATCTCGGCATCCTCTGCCGCCGATGCGCCGCGTTTGGCCGTACCCTTCATCGGGTGCGTTTCGATCCAGCCATCCGCATCGACGCGGAAGAAGAGTTCCGGCGACCGCGACAGGAGGACCGGCCCGTCGAGGGCAACGAGCGCCCCGTATTTTACCGGCTGGCGCTCGATCAGCGACCAGAAGGCAGCACGCGGATCGCCGGACCAGCGGGCACGGATCGGCATCGTCAGGTTGGCCTGGTAGCAATCGCCCTTCCGCAGGTGCTGGTGCAGACGATCGAAGCGCTCGCGGTATGTTTCGAAGTTCCAGTCGGCGCGCGGCTCACTGAGGAGAGGTTCGTTTTCGGTCCGGCGTTGCGGCTCGGCCAAAGGATGATCTTCCAAAGGCGCATCGAAGATGCCGAAGGACATGAGAGGCGTCTCGCGGCCTTCCTCGGCGAAACCCGAAAGTTTCTCTTCGAAGAGGTGCCCGGCCTCATAGGACATGAAGCCGGCGATCCATTTGCCGGACTCGTGGGCCCGCTCGAGCTCGGCAAGGCCGCGGACGAATTCGGACTTCGTGCGCGCGGTGAGGACACGCAAGGGCTCAGCGAAGACCGTCGTGCGGTTTTCGCTGTCGTCCCGGAACAGCACATAGGGTGCGGTGTTGCTCATAAAGTCGTCTTGTCGATCGCTCCGCGATCCGGACCTCTGCCCGGATCAGGCCTTATCAAGCGCTTCGAGTTCGTCGATGAGCCCTTCGATCATCGACAGTCCCTGTGCCCAGAACGACGGATCGGTGGCATCGAGGCCGAAGGGGGCGAGCAACTCGGAGTGGTGCTTGGTGCCGCCAGCCTTCAACAGTTCGAAGTACTTATCCTGGAAGCCTTTTTCGGCGTTCTGGTACACGGCGTAGAGCGAGTTCACCAGGCAGTCGCCGAACGCATAGGCGTAGACGTAGAAGGGCGAGTGGATGAAGTGCGGGATATAGGCCCAATAGGTCTCGTAGCCCTCGGAAATCCGGATCGCCGGACCAAGGCTTTCGCTCTGCACCGACAGCCACAGCTTGCCAATGTCGTCGGCCGTCAGTTCGCCTTCCTTGCGGGCGGTGTGAACCTTGCGCTCGAACTCGTAGAAGGCAATCTGGCGCACGACCGTGTTGATCATGTCCTCGACCTTTTGCGACAGCATGGCCTTGCGCTCGCGCTTGTCCTTCGTCCGGTCGAGCAGCGCACGGAAGGTCAGCATTTCGCCGAAGACGGATGCGGTCTCGGCGAGCGTCAACGGGGTCGACGCCATCAGCGCGCCCTGTCCGCCAGCCAGCACCTGGTGCACGCCGTGGCCGAGTTCGTGTGCGAGCGTCATCACGTCGCGCGGCTTGCCCATGTAGTTGACGAGCACATAGGGGTGCGCCGACGGAACCGTCGGATGGGCAAAGGCGCCCGGTGCCTTGCCGGGGCGCACGGGTGCGTCGATCCAGCTTTCGTCGAAGAAGCGGCGGGCGATCGCGGCCATTTCCGGCGCGAAGGCATTATAGGCGGAGAGCACCGTGTCCTTGGCTTCGTTCCACGAGATCAGCGCGTTCGGCGTTTCCGGCAACGGCGCATTGCGATCCCAGAAATCCATCTCCTGCATGCCGAGCCACTTCGCCTTCATCGTGTAGTAGCGATGCGACAGGCGCGGATAGGCGGATTTGACGGCTTCTGCAAGCGCATCGACGACTTCGCGTTCGACGCGGTTCGCCAGATGGCGGCTGTCGGCGATGTCCTGAAACCCACGCCAGCGGTCGGAGATTTCCTTGTCCTTGGCAAGCGTGTTGGTGATCAGCGTGAAGGTGCGGATATTGGCCTTGAAGGTTTCTGCAAGCGCCATCGCCGCCTTCTTGCGAACCTCGGTCGCCGGATCCTGCAACAGGTTCAGGGTGACTTCGAGCGGCAGGGATTCACCGTCGACGTTGAAGGTGAGGCTCGCCATCGTCTCGTCGAACAGCCGATTGAAGGCCGCGGCGCCGGTCATCGATTTTTCCAGGAAAAGCTGCTCCAGCTTGTCGTCGAGCTGGTAGGGCTTGTCCATGCGCAGGTCGGTCAGCCAGGGCTTGTAGTGCGCGGCAAGCGGATCGTTTTCCAGCGCCTTGTCGAGGATCGCGTCATCGATGCGATTGAGTTCCAGCGAGAAGAACAGGAGATGCGCCGACATGTCGGTGAGCTTCGACTGCACGTCGCCGTAGAGCTTGCCGTTTTCAGGCTTGGACGTGTCCGAGAAGTAGGTGAGGCCGGCATAGGAGGCGATGCGGCCCATGGCGTCTTCGAGCGCTTCGAATTCCCGGACGGCGGCGCCGATGCCAGCGTCACCGGTCTTCGTCGCGGCCTCGGCCAGCTTGCCCTTCCACTTGGTCTCGAAGGCGATCGAGTCGGTCTCGGCCTTCTTCAAGTCGTTGCGAAAAGCATCCGATGTGGCGGACGGATAGAGATCCTCAAGCCGCCAGGACGGCAGGTCACCGAGATCCGCGGTGGCGCCATGGGACTGCCCGGCGGCAGCACGGACGACGGATTGCTCGGGAGCGAAGGGGCGGAAGGTCATCGTCGGATTTCTCTCGTTCGTGACAGGAAGAAGGCAAGCGATATGGGTCCCATTGCTATCGCCGGCAATGGATAAAATGCAAGCATTTCTCAAAACATGATGTTCAGCCCTTTATGGCACAGATGCCTGACGTGATTTGGCACATGAGGTTGGCCAAAAAGTACCGCGTGTCCAGAGCAGGAGGCTTCCGTGACATCACATATTCTGGTCATCGATGACGATCCGGTGCAGCGCCGGTTGCTGACGAACATGATCGAGCGTCTCGGCCATGTGGCGCATCTCGCTGACAACGGCCGCAGCGGTCTGGAGCTCTTGGAGCGCAAGGGAGGCATGATCAATGTCATCCTGCTCGACCTGTTGATGCCGGAGATGAACGGCCACGGCTTCCTCGACGCTCTCGCCGAGCGCGGCGTCGATACGCCTGTCATCGTGCAGACCGGCCAGGGTGGGATCGAGACAGTCGTTCACGCGATGCAGGCGGGTGCGTTCGACTTCCTGGTAAAGCCGGTTTCTCCGGAGCGGCTATCGGTTGCCATCGGCAATGCGCTGAAAATGGCGAGCCGCGATGGCAAGGTCAAAACCTCGCGCCGTCCGCGCGGCGGCGCCGTCGGCTTTGAAGATATCGTTTCGGCAAGTCCGGCGATGATCCGTGTGATCGACCTGGCGCGCCGTGCCGCCCAGTCCAACATCCCGATCGTGCTCGAAGGCGAGTCCGGCGTCGGCAAGGAAATGGTGGCCCGCGCCATCCAGTCGGCGAGCGATCGGGTCGGCAAGCCCTTCGTCACCGTCAACTGTGGCGCGATCCCGCACAATCTGGTCGAGAGCATTCTCTTCGGTCACGAAAAGGGCGCCTTTACCGGCGCGACGGAAAAACACAGCGGCAAGTTCGTCGATGCGGACGGCGGCACCCTGTTCCTCGACGAGATCGGCGACCTGCCGCTCGAAGTCCAGGTCAAACTTCTGCGTGCGGTGCAGCAGGGCGAGATCGAGACGATCGGCGCGCGCCATCCGCAGAAGGTCAATGTCCGACTGATCTCCGCCACCAACAAGGACCTGATCAACGAAGTGCGCGAAGGGCGGTTCCGCGAGGACCTCTACTACCGCCTCAACGTCTTCCCGATTACCATTCCGGCGCTGCGCCGGCGCAAGGAAGACATTCCCGTTCTGGTGCGTTCCTTCGTCGAGCGTTTCGCCGCTGAACAGCGGCTGCATGCACCGCTTGCCATATCGAGCGGCGCCCTGGCGCTGCTGACCGCCTATGACTGGCCGGGCAATATCCGGCAGCTGGAAAACGCGATCTTCCGGGCCGTGGTGCTTGCCGAAGGCAACGAACTGACGGTGAAGGACTTCCCGCAGATCGCCACGCAGATCCCGGGTTATGTGGTTTCCGACCGCTCGGGTTTCTCCTGGGGCGAAGCCGGTCCGGAGCGGGAAAACGCGCCGGCGGAGCACGTGCCGAACGTCTATCCGGACTTTGCAAGTGCGGCGAAATCGATGGAAGGCGATGCCGGACACGACCCGCGCATGGAGAACGCGATTGCCAGCGTCGACGAGGGCGGGGACGTGCGCAAGCTTGCCGAAGTGGAAGAGGAACTGATTCGTTTTGCGCTGAAGTTCTACCGCGGACAGATGAGCCAGGTGGCTCGCAGGCTCGGCATCGGCCGGTCTACGCTCTACCGCAAGCTGAAAGATTATGGCATCGATCCCGAGAACCCGTTGAGGGAGGCGGCATAAAATCGACGCATTCACGATTCATTAGCCCTGCTATTCCGTCACCGCCGTTTAGACCTTGTTAGTGAAGTGTTCACTATATTATAAGGGGCGGTGACGACTGTGGCATATTTGCCATGCTGTCACCTTATTTGACAGTCATCTGAGACAGCGAAGTACGGTTGTCCGTCGGACGGGGATTGAATGCCAAATTTGTTCGGTTTTAAGAAGCCGCTCGGCTCCTTAGCGAGAGTCTGCGCGGCGTTTACCCGTAAGGTTCCGCAGGTTCTTACATCCGTTGCGATTGCGGCTACCCTCGTGACGCCGGGCTTTGCACCCCCCGTAGAGGCCGCTGGCCAGACCCGGACACTGAAGCTCTATTTCATTCATACCCAGGAAAAAGCGCAGATCACCTTCAAGCGCAACGGCCGCTACGACCCCAAGGGCCTGCAGGAGATCAACCGCTTCCTGCGCGACTGGCGTCGCAACGAACCGACCAAGATGGATCCGCGCCTGCTCGATCTTGTCTGGGAAGTCTACCAGAAGAGCGGTTCGCGCGATTACATCCACGTCGTCTCGGCCTATCGTTCGCCTGCAACCAACGGCATGCTGCGCTCGCGCTCGAAGGGCGTTGCCAAGAAGAGCCAGCACATGCTCGGCAAGGCGATGGACTTCTATCTTCCCGATGTGAAGCTGAAGACCGTGCGTGAGATCGGCATGAAATTCCAGGTGGGTGGCGTCGGCTTCTATCCGACTTCCGGCTCGCCTTTCGTTCACATGGACGTCGGCGGTGTCCGCGCCTGGCCGCGCATGTCGCGCGCCGAACTCGCGCGTCTCTTCCCTGACGGCAAGACCATGCACCTGCCTTCCGACGGCAAGCCGTTGCCCGGCTATGAGCAGGCGGTCGCTGACTACAAGCGTCGCGTTGGTGCCTCGGCGATCGAAGTCGCCGGCGGTGGCGCGACAGGTTCGGGCGATACGGCAAGCGGCAAGCGTCGCGGCAACCTGTTCGCCATGCTCTTTGGCGGCGGTGGCGACGAGGATGAAGAACCCTCGGCGATTGCGGCTGGTCCGGGCGCCGACGACGAAGGCGGCGCTGCGCCGGCTGCGGTCCAGACGGCCTCCGCTCCGGCTGCGCAGCAGGCGCTGCCCGGTGTCGCCGGCTCCGTTGCCGCCGAACCGGCGGTTGCTGCCGAACAGAACATCAATGCGCCGGTCCCGGCCGTCCGCCCTGCCTTCAAGGATGCGCCTGCCGATGGCGGCGTAGCCGTTGCACTGGTGGCGCCGCAGAAGAACGCGGCCCAGGACGCGCTTGCCGCTGCCCTGCCGCAGACCTCGGAAATGCCGAGCGAATTCGCCGATCTCGGCTCGATGAAGGTGCCGGTGCCGCAGATGCTTGACCGTCGCGACATGAACACGCTTGTCGCTTCGGCCGATCCTTCCGCGGATGTGCAGGCGCTTGGCTTCGTGCCAGTTCCGGCGGTACGGCCCGCGGGTGACGTGGCCCTTGCCGCCGTTGCCGATGCGCAGGTCGTGGTTCCGTCCTTCGCGGAACGTCCGGTTGTTGCGTCCGCAGAGCCGCCGCGTGACGTTGCCGCCGAAGCGTCGACCCGTGTCGCGCTTGCCGCTCCGACGCCCGCCCAGCGCCAGCCGGTATCGCAGCAGCCGATCGAAATGGCGGCCTATGCGCCGCAATCGAACACGAATGCCCGCGCGGCAGTCTTCGACAATGCCTTCGACACGCAGGCCGAAGCGCCGGCAAAGGGTGGCCGCCCGAAGAAGAACGACGCCGATGCCGCGACCCGTTCGTCGGTGCGTACCGAACCGAAGCTGACCCAGAAGATCATTTCCGAATGGGCGCTGACGACGGGGCGTGTGGCCACGCTTTCCAAGCCGGTCAAGGCGCCGCGCTTCGTCAGCAAGTCGCTCCGTGCCGCACCGACTACGGTCTACGCCGCTGGCTTCTCCAGCAGCGCCGGCACGGTGGACACGGCCCGGTTCAGCGGCACTGCAGTCAACTTCATGGAAGTGAAGAAGTTCAGCACGAATTGAGCTTCGGTCTCCGAGCAGACACGAAAAAGCCCGCCGGTCCGGCGGGCTTTTTGATTCTGCATCGTGCTTTCGAGCGCTGCCGCTTCTGGACAGGATCGAGGCGCAGTGCGTTCCGGATCGCACCCGGACAAACGCCGCCTGCCGGCGGCCTGCAAGTAGCGGCTTATTCTTCGTCGGCCGCCGGCACCATGCCGAGCGCCTGGAGGTAGGTGTCGAGGATCGCTTCCTGCTCCATGCGCTCGTCGTGGTCCTGCTTGCGGATCGAAATGACCTTGCGCAGGATCTTGGCGTCGAAGCCCGTGGACTTGGCTTCGCCGTAGACGTCCTTGATGTCGTCCGCGATGGTCTTCTTTTCTTCTTCCAGGCGTTCGATCCGCTCGATGAAAGCACGAAGCTGATCGCGTGCGACGCCGTGAGCATCCGACATGGTCTTCTCCTTGATACGGGGAATTGAATTTCTTGGGTGCCGTGACGTGCCGCGAACGGCCGCCAAGGTCAAGGGTGATTGCGCAACAACGCGGTCATTTCCGTGGCAGGCGCCGGCGAAATGATCTTATTCCTTCGGCCGGTTGACCTCGAAAGCGGCCTTCTGCTCTGTGGTTGCTTCCCTTTGGTTGCGCTCGCGCCATTCCTCGTAGGGCATGCCGTAGATGATCTCGCGCGATTCCTCCTTGGCGAGAGGAACGCCAGCCTGTTCGGCTGCTTCGCGGTACCAGTTGGAAAGGCAATTGCGACAGAAGCCGGCGAGGTTCATCAGGTCGATGTTCTGGACATCGGAGCGTTCGCGCAGATGGGCGACGAGACGGCGAAAGGCGGCCGCTTCGAAGGCGGTCTGCTGGTCCCGGGTCAGTTCGGTCATGGACGTCGATCCTCTTCAGTTGCTACGCGCCATCGGCGGAAATATCTCAATAGCCGCCGGTGCGGGAGGCGTGGCGCTCGTAGCGATGCAACTCAGGCATGGCGTTGAGACCCGCAAGGATTGGCGCCAGCCGCTCGGCCCAGGCGGCAACTCCCGCCTCGTCGGCAATCAGGTCCTGGCGCACCTCGATCAGGGCGTGGGGGATCCCCGGCACCATGCAATGCCGGAACATGGTATCCCCGCGCAGTGCACCGTCATAGGGCTCGTTGTTGCCGACGACGATGTCGCCCGATGCCTCGAGCATCTCGATCAGCGGCAGGACGGCGCGCGGATCGTTGTCCCAAAGGACGGCGGCGTGCCACGGACGGGCGGCACCCTTCCAGGCCGGTGTGTAGGAGTGGATCGAAATAACCAGCGGTGCTGCGCCGTGCGCCTCGGCGCTTCGACCGATCGTCTCGGAAACAGCGCGATGATAGGGACGGTGGAAGCGGTGCAGCCGGTTCTCCCATTCCTCCTGGCTGATCGGGTGGTTGCCGGGGATGATCGCACCGTCGGAGATTTTCATGATCAGCGTCGGATCGTCTTCTGCGCGATTGGGATCGATCAACAGTCGGGAGAAGCAACCAAGCACGGCCGGCGCATCGAGCATTCGGGAAAGCTGCCGCACCAGTGCCTCGACGCCGATGTCATAGGCGATGTGCCGCTCGAATGCCGCGGCGGGCAGGCCGAGACTGCCGTATTCCGCCGGCAGCCGGTTCATCGCGTGGTCGGCAAGCAAGACGATCCCGGTTGCAGGCTTGGCTTCGATAATCTCATAGGGAGAATAGTGTTGCATTCCGGTCCAGTCTCTTGTCTAGCCTCGACTTCGCTGATCGCACGCGCGCGCGTCAATCGCAAGAAACGCGCAACTGTTTAGCGCAATTTGAAAGCAATTTGGCGATTGTAATCGATTAGAGTTACGTTGACTTTCGGGGCTGGCCGTCGCAAGAAAGTGCCACGCAAATCAAAACGGAGTTCCATCGGAAACCGTGTCCAGAAATCCTTTTTCCAAAGCGAAGCCGGGGCTGACGACACTGGGAGGCATCCTCCTGTTTTTCCTGGCAACCTCAAGCTCATTTCTCTTTGCCGACGACGCGCGCGCCGATTTTCGCGTCTGCAACGGCACGCAAAATCTCGTCGGCGTGGCGATCGGCTACCGAGCCAAGGAAGGCTGGGTAACGGAGGGCTGGTGGCAGGTTCCGGCCACCACCTGCGCGACCTTGATCGAGGGCGAGCTTCAGTCACGATACTATTATCTCTACGCGGAAGACGCGGCCCGCGGTGGCCGCTGGACCGGTGACGTCAACATGTGCGTCGCCGAGAACGAGTTCAAGATCACGGGCGTTCAGGACTGCTTCGCCCGCGGCTTCCAGCGCATGGGATTCAAAGAATACGACACGGGGCGGCAAGGGAGCTGGATGGTTCAGCTCTCCGAAACGCCCGGCACGCAGGAAAGCCAGAATTGATGAAGCGGAACAGAAAAGTCAAAATCCTCGCCACGCTCGGACCGGCGTCTTCCGATGAGCAGATGATCCAGAAGCTGCACGAGGCCGGGGCTGATCTGTTCCGCATCAACATGAGCCATGCGAGCCACGACGTGATGCGCACGCTGGTCCAGCGCATCCGCGCGGTCGAAGCGCGTTGCGGCCGACCGATCGGCATTCTCGGCGACCTGCAGGGGCCGAAGCTGCGCGTCGGCAAGTTTGCCGAAGGCAAGGTAGACCTCAAGGTCGGCCAGACCTTTACGCTCGACAACAGGGACGAGCCTGGCGACAACACCCGCGTTTTTCTGCCGCATCCTGAGATCCTCGAAGCGGTCAAGCCTGGTCATCGCCTGTTGATCGACGACGGCAAGCTGCATCTCAAGGCTGAAAAGACCGACGGCAAGAGCATCGTCACGACGGTGGTCGCCGGCACCAAGATTTCCGACCGCAAGGGCGTCAGCCTGCCCGATACGCTGCTGGCCGTCGGCGTCCTGACGGACAAGGACCGTTCCGACCTCGATGCGGTTCTGGCGACCGGCGAATTCGACTGGGTGGCACTGTCCTTCGTTCAGCGTCCGGAGGATCTGGCCGAGGTTCGCAAGATCGCCCGCGGTCGCGTCGGCCTGATGTCGAAGATCGAGAAGCCGCAGGCGCTCGACCGGATCGACGAGATCATCGAGCTTTCGGACGCCTTGATGGTGGCGCGCGGCGACCTCGGTGTCGAAATGCCGCTGGAATCCGTACCGGGCCTGCAGAAGCAGCTGACGCGCGCATGTCGCCGCGCCGGCAAGCCGGTGGTCGTCGCCACGCAGATGCTGGAATCGATGATCTCCGCACCGGTCCCGACACGTGCCGAAGTCTCCGACGTCGCGACTGCCGTCTTCGAGGGGGCCGACGCGGTCATGCTGTCTGCCGAGTCCGCTTCGGGCGAGTATCCGGTGGAGGCTGTCTCGACCATGGCGTCGATCGCCAGCAGCGTCGAGCGCGACCCGCACTATTCGAGCATCATCTACGCCCAGCGCACGCCGCCGGAAGCAACCGGTGCCGACGCGATCTCGCTGGCTGCCCACCAGATTGCGGAGACGCTCCGGCTCTCTGCGATCGTCTGCTACACCTCGTCCGGTACGACGGGTCTGCGCGCCGCTCGCGAGCGGCCCCAGGTTCCGATCATTGCACTCTCGCCGATCGTTCAGACGGCACGACGCCTTTCAGTCGTCTGGGGGCTGCATTGCGTCGTTACCGAGGACGCGACGGATCTCGACGACATGGTCAACCGCGCCTGCCGTATCGTTGCGGCTGAAGGCTTCGGCAAGCCCGGCGAACGCGTCATCATCTCTGCCGGCGTGCCCCTGGGTACGCCCGGCGCCACCAACATGCTGCGCATCGCCTATATCGGCTCCGACGGCATGAGCGGCGTCTGACGCAGCCTTTGTGAATGTGCGAGGCGGGTCAGCTCTGATTGATGGCTTCGGACGACGAGATCAGGCGGGCTTCGGCCCGCCTTTTTATTTGCTCGAGATCGGTCGGCTGGCCCGCCATCTTTTCGAGTGCGGCGACGACGACGTCCGTGACCACATAGTCGGGCTTGTGGCCGAGATTGCCGATCCACAGCAGTTCCGCGCCGGGAATATCGCGCGCAAGTCCGCGGGAATGGATGTCGGCCAGCACGATGCCGTCACTGTCGCCGGTGATGATAACGGTCTGGGCAGTGATCTCGCGGTAGCGCGGTGCAGTCGCGGTCAAGTAGGCATGCAGATTGGCAATGTCGCGCGCGTTGTTGCGGAAGGTCGCGGGACGCAGCACCAGATGCGGGCCGGTCTTATCGATGTAATCGTCGGGGCGCGGATTGGGCGAAAAGATCGAGCGGGTACCGCCCTCGATGCGCCGTTGGCCCAAAGGCGTCACCAGCGTATGGGCGAAGAGCCAGCCGATCACCGGCAGTGCGGTGAAACGGTAGTACCAGTCGATGCCGCCTGGCCAGGGGTGTGTCGCAGGTGCCAGCAGGATGAGGCCGGCGGTCCTGTCCGGATGATGCAGGGCGAAGCTCGCGGCGATCGCGCCGCCGAAGGAATGGCCGACGATGACGGCGCGACCGATGCCGCGCTTGTCCATCAGCCTCGCGATCGCCGCCGCCTGGCCGTCCGGAAGATCGTTTTCCGCTCCGCCACGCTCGGAATAGCCGTGGCCGGGACGATCGACGAACAGCATCTCGGCGCGGTTATCAAGGGCGGGCGCGAAGGCGTGCAGCTGATCGAGCAGATTGCCGCTGGCGCCATGGATGAAAACAGCCGGCAGGTCGGCCTTGCCGCTCGCGGGCAGGTGTACGCTGTTCAAGCGGTAACCGCCGATGTCGATCAATTCGCCGACATTGGGAAACCGACGCGCGAAGACCCGTGCGTGCCACAGGCTGTAGGCGATGCCGACAAGCGTCAGTCCTATGAAAAGGAGGGTGCCTGGAAACATTGTCCCTATCTGTCTTCCGGCGTCGCCGGCTCGTTGGCGCGCGCCTGAAAATGCGCTGTTTCAGCGGGCGGTGTGCGCATCAGCTGCCACCGTGGCCAGATGTCGTCCACGGCGCGCCTGCGGGCAAGCACGAACTCGGGCAGCGCGGTATCCCGGTCGCCCCTGTTGTAACGGGTGTCGGTTCGATCGACAACGAGGACCGGAGGTGCGCCGAATTGATCGGCAGTGATGTCGACGATGAAGTCGCCGCATTCGACCCAGGCGTGGCTTTGCCAGCTGCCCTCGTGGAAGAAGCCGAATGGACCGATTTCCGGTTCGCTGGGGCCCGCGCGCGGCGTGCCCGAGGCCCAGACGGCGTCAAATCCTTCGGTACTCAAGGCCCGCACGAGAAACAGGCTTGAGCGGCCGCAGGTCCATTGCGAGGGAAGTGCCGGCAGATCGCCGCCCCAGGCCCGATGCCATTCCAACCAGATTGGTTCCATGAAACGGCGCGCGGCCGTTGCTATCTCGCGCAGTGCGATTTCATGGGCCGGGAGGGACGTTGACGGGGGCTGCAATCGACGATGTCGTGTGCGGTCAGGTCTTGCTGCCCGCGAGCTTCTCGGCGAGTTCGCCCAATCGCTCCTGAGCCTTGCGGTCGGCGGGATAGATGTTCAGGAACTGCTCCCATGCCCGCATGGCAAGCTCGTCCTTACCGGAGGCGTCGAGGATCGCGGCCATGCCCGCGAGCGCGCCGAAATGGCGCGGTTCGATCGCCAGCACCCGGTTGATGTCCGACATGGATTTCCGGTAGTTGCCCATAGCGTAGTGCAGCGTCGCGCGGCGGTTCCAGCCTTCGACATAGTTGGGCGCAAGCGTGATCACCTGGTCGAGGATGTCGAGTGCCGCCGCCTGCTTGTTGTCGGTAATGGCCTTGTCGGCCCATTGCATCAGCAGATTGACGGTGGCGCTGCCGGAATCCTGCCACTCCACACGGATCTGGTTGGCGAGCTCACGCGCCTTGTCTGCGTCGCGTTCCTTCTTGAGGTCTGCGAACAGGGCATCCAGTCGTTGCTTGGGTGTGGTGAGGCTGGCGGATTCGGTCTGGGCCGGTGTTTCCGCCGCGAGAGAGAAACTGCCAGCTCCTAGGGAGGTGGCGAGCAGGGCGGCGGTACACGCCAGAATCAAGGGTACAAAAACTCGCATGGCGAGCATGTTAGCTCGCCATGGGACAACTTCATAATCAAATCTGGTACATCGCCGAAGCGATGTCCGCATCCCCGCAGAGATCAGCCCTGACGAGCCTTGAAGCGCGGGTTGGACTTGTTGATGATG
>NZ_JAEPRP010000141.1:0-19794 GCF_016652895.1 Ensifer sp. SSB1 | reverse complement strand
AGGAGACGCGCGGCGCTGTAGTGCGACAATGCGAATGTCCCGGCGTCCGGGCTCATCTCGCCACGACGTCGGATATGTCCAAAAACGACGCTGGCGCCGATGCCATATCAGACGTCTTGGCGGTGATGCGCAAGTGCCGGTTGACACTTGGCAAGGGAGCGCCGGAGATCGGGACGGATTGCCCGCAGTATCAGGCTTTTAGGCCGCAGCCAGCCGATGGAAGCGAAGGGATTTCGCCTACCAGATGCGACGCGTCAGGCCGTTCCATACCCAGGTCCAGATCGGTGGGTGAAACCACTGCCGTGACGGACCTGCGACATTGACGGTCTGCAGATTTCCATCGAGCGCATCCGCGACCGCGGCGATCGCGATTTCCGTTGAGGCGGCTGTCTGCAGCAGCGGATAGGTGTGCATCGTATCGTCAGGAGCGGGCTTCTGGCGCGACTGGTAGAGCACGCCGCCGGTATCGACGCCGGCGTCGACCAGATGCACGGTCGCGCCGAAGTTCTCGGTATCGCGGTTGATGAGCGCCCAGTAGCCGCCCATCAGGCCGCGATAGGCCGGGTTGATGCCGGCGTGGAAATTGAGGACGGGGCAGGGCATCGCCGCCAACGTCTCGGCCTTCAGCATGCGGCAGCTGATGAGGAAGACGACAGCGGGCTCCAGTGCGCGGATCTGGCCTATAGCGTCCGCGTCGTTGATCGAGGCGATGGATTTGACCGGGACCGACGGATCGGGTTTCCCCGAGACCTTGTAGGTGGCGAAGATCTCTTGGGCGCGTTTGCGGGTGAAGCGCTTGCCGAAGCGCGAGGCGATCATGGTTGCAAGCTGGCCAAGCGCCGTCATCCAGCCAAGCTTGCGGGCGCGCCGACGCAGGAAGAGGCCTTTCGATTCCGGCTGTTCCTCGACAACCGTTACCTCGGCAAAGCGGCTTGCGAGCGCGTTGATCATGATCCATGGATTTTCGCCGCCCGTCGTCACCACGACGATGCGGCCCGGGCGCTTGCCTGCGGCTTGGTTCTGGCTGGCGATTTCGGTCATGGCGGCCCCGCGGATGAACTGGGCCACAGATATGCGGGCTTGCCCGTTACCGCCGGCTTAACCGGTTCCAATACCACTCGGCAACACCGCCGCCGAGCACGACGAGGGCCACGGACTCGACCAGTGCCACGTCTTCGCTAAGGCCGCAGACAGCGCCGACCAGCAGCGCCAGGAGCATCCCGGCAGCGCACCCGATCGCATAGGGCAGATAATCGAGGAATTTCACTGCTGTCTCCTCCGACAGGCGTGGCGATCGTCTTCAGCTCAAAGCTTCACGGCAGGGGCGCTGCATTTACGACGGTTCGCCGCATGGTTGCCGATGGCTATGGGATCACCTTGACCCCCTTCGTCGCCTTGTCAAGCTGCGCCTGGCGGGAAAGCTCGATTTCGCTGCCGCCGGCAGCGCACCAGACATCCCTGAGCTGCTCGAAATCAGCTCTCCCTGATGCTGGGGCATGTGGCACAGGCCTCTGCCGGATGCGCGAAGCCGGTATTCGCGTGGTTTATGCCCCGCCTATTTCATATAGGCGCGCACAACGTCCACGAGTTCTGCCGCCGCTTCGTCCCGATCCTTCTGTGACAGCTCGGCGGCGGCCAGGTGCATGTGAATATGGTCTTCGACGACTTCCGCCATCAGTCCGTTGACCGCGCCGCGGATGCCGGCGATCACCTGCATGACTTCGGCGCAGCCCTTTTCCTCTTCCAGCATCCGCTCGACCGCCTCCATCTGGCCGCGCAGGCGGCGGACCCGGTTGATGAGTTTTTGCTTCTCGCGGATGGTATGGGTCATCGGATACTCCGGTTTCGGGCGCAGCCGCTATGCGGCCCGTGGTTCCACCTCCACCGTCACATGCGACAAATCGTGGATGGCGGCAAGCTTCTCGCGATAATAGGACGGCGCCCGCGGGTTGTCGGCAACGATCGAGACGATCGCGCCGTGGTGGCCCGGCCCGAGCTGCCAGACGTGGAGATCGACGATCTCGGCATCTTCCTTGGCAACGATCTCGCCGATCTCGTCCGGCAGGTCTTCACCTTCGGGGATGTAGTCGAGCAGGGTTGCGCCGGTGTCGCGGATGAGGCCGAGGGACCAGCGTGCGATAACGAGCGCGCCGACGATGCCCATGGCGGGATCGAGCCATAGCCAGCCATAGATCGCGCCCAGCGCGAGGGCGACGATGGCGAGAACCGAGGTCAGCGCGTCGGCAAGGACGTGCAGATAGGCGGCGCGCAGGTTTCGGTCCTGTCCGCCATGGTGCCCCTGGTGGTGTCCATGATGATGCCCATGGTGGTCGTGGTGATGGTGGCTGTGATCATCCTTCAGCAGCCAGGCACAGACGAGGTTGACGATGAGGCCGGCGACGGCAACGAGGATCGCCTCGCTGAAATCGATCGTGACCGGAGCGCTGAGGCGGCGCAGGCTTTCCCAGCCGATCAACAGCGCGATGAGCGCCAGCACGATGGCGCTGGAGAAGCCCGCGAGATCGCCAAGCTTTCCGGTGCCGAAGGTGAAGCGGCGATTGTTCGAGTGCTTGCGCGCATAGAGATAGGCAAGCGCTGCGATCAGCATCGCGGCTGCATGGGTGGACATGTGCCAGCCATCGGCGACGAGCGCCATCGATCCGAAGACCTGACCGGCGGCGATCTCGACCACCATCATCGTTGCGGTGACCGCGATGACGATCCAGGTGCGCCGCTCGTTGCGCTCGTGATTGCCTCCGAGGAAAACGTGATCGTGGCGCGCCGCGAGCACGCGGCCTTCATCATGCGAATGCCCGTGGTGATCGTGGTGGTGATGATGGTCGTGGTGATGATTGTTCATGCCTGTGACTCCAATATTATATAGGGGGGTACACTATATTGAGATTGGCGTAAAGTACTCGTTTCCACTGGCGTTCGGTAGCTGCCCGCTGTCGGCGGGAAGGGGGCCGGCTGCTTCCGGCGTCGCGATCGGTTCTAGCCGGCTCGGCCGAGGGCGATGGCTGAGCCCGTAAACGGCAGAACGCGCTTGTAGCCCGCCGGCGCCGGCTCGATCTCAGTGGCGGCGGACGTGCCGAACTGGGTGATGCCCGCGCCGATATGGTGCGCCAGATCATGGCGGCGTCCAGAAAAATCGAACGAAGTGCTCGCGATCAGGCGGGCGGAAAACACATTGGTGCCGAACAGCGCTCCTGTCGCCCCGCCGATGGTGTCGGAGACCGTGGCGCCCACGACGAGGCTCGTCCGGCGGAACGTGGCGATGCATTCTCCCTCGGCGAAGGAGGCGGGATCGCCGAAGGTTCCGGCAGGCTTGCGCTGAAGATAGAGCGAAAATTCGCCGACCGGGTCGAGGCTGAGGGACAGGGCACCGTTTGCCGCCGCCTGCGCCTTGAACGGTTTGGCGGCGAAGGTGAAATGGGCGGTGGTTTCGCCCGGTTCGCCGTCAAACATCCGGGCATCCGGCAAGGGCAGATGCAGGAAATAGCCGTAGTCCGCCAAGGTGCCGTCGTTCGCCTCGTAGAAGCGGCCAGTGACATACCAGGCGAGTTCGGCGGGAAGCAGTGCGCTCATGAGGGGCAATCCTGTGGCTAAGGGGGGGCTTGTAGCCAGCAGGTTGTGCAGCGTTCTTTTATGCGCGAGAAGGCCGAACAAGGCGTGCGAGCCGGTAGCAACGCCCATTCGGCCGGCAGAGTAAATGCGCGCTAGCACGGTCGGCGTGTGATGGCTCAACCTGCGACATCGCGCGCCTCCGCCTCACGCGCTTAGCAGCGAGGTCGCCAGATCACCATAGCCGGTGAAGCGGTATTCGTATTCGAGGCCCAGATACTCGGCCGCCTTCTTCGCCTTTTCCTGCAGTGTTTTGTCCTCCTGCTGCGAGAGATAGACCAGCTTGCGGTAGTGGCCGAAATACATGTCCCTCAGTTCGGGATGCCGGTCGAGCCCGAGCGGTTCGATGACGAATGCCTCGAACTGGCGCGCAAGGAAGTCGGTCAGGAAGAAGGCGGTGATGTCATCGTCCCAGCGCTTTGCGAAATCGGCGTTGCCGGCAAAGAAGGAATAACAGTGCGGGCCAGGGATGCGCTCGACCTTTTCCTCCTCGCACAACCGGTCGAGATGCCCGCCGGTGCCGCAATCGGCATAGGCGACGAAGATCCGCTCGAAGCCTTCGGTGCGGGCCTTGGCGATGGCGTCACGAATGCCCGGCGTGATCTTTTCCGGCGTGTTGTGCCAGATGGCGGGCAGACAGTTGAGATCGATATGGTCGAGCCCGTTTGCATCGCAGATCGCCAGGATTTCGCGGGCGATGGCGCCACAACCGATCACGTGAACTTTTTTCGGTTGTGCACGTTCTATTGGCGACGATATTTTTTCCATCTTGATTCCATTTGGCACATAGCGGGAAGGAACCCTGACCATGAAAGTTAAGAGTCTTGCGATCGTCGGCGCCGTCCTGGTCGCCCTCTCAACGCTCACTGCCTGCGGCAACACCATCCGCGGCATCGGGCAAGATACCGCAAACACGGTCAACGCGACACAGGCGGCTGGCAAGAAGGTCGTGCACTCCGTCAACTAACGCTGTCTCGAAGAGCGCCGCTCCACGGAGCATGATCCGTTCAGTGTTTCGTTGAACGATGAGCGGATTCGGTGCAATGCCTCTGACCGAGCAGCGAGCCCGACAGACATAGGAAAGCCGGCCGCGGATTTCACTTCTGCGGCCGGCTTTTTTCATTTCGGATGATCCGAAGCCTTAGCCAGCCGCCAGGCGGTTGTGCTTGCGCTTCATGAAGTCCTTGGCGGTTTCGACGGCGATCGCCGCGTCGCGGCAATAGGCGTCGGCGCCAACGGCCTTGCCGAATTCCTCGTTGAGCGGCGCACCGCCGACGAGGACGACGTAATCGTCGCGCAGGCCCTTTTCCTTCAGCGTGTCGATGACGACCTTCATGTAAGGCATGGTGGTCGTCAAAAGCGCCGACATGCCGAGAATATCCGGCTGCTCGCGCTCGATCGCTTCGAGATAGTTCTCGACCGGGTTGTTGATGCCGAGGTCGACGACGTCGAAGCCTGCACCTTCCATCATCATGCCGACGAGGTTCTTGCCGATGTCGTGAATGTCGCCCTTGACGGTGCCGATCACCATCTTGCCGAGCTTCGGTGCGCCGGTTTCGGCGAGCAGCGGGCGCAGGATGGTCATGCCGGCCTTCATGGCGTTTGCCGACAAAAGCACTTCCGGCACGAACAGGATGCCGTCGCGGAAGTCGATGCCGACGATGCGCATGCCTTCGACCAGCGCCTGGGTCAGGACGTCGTAGGGCGTCCAGCCGCGCTTGAGCAGGATGTGGGTCCCGTCCTCGATTTCCTCCTTCAGGCCGTCATAGAGGTCGTCGTGCATCTGCTGCACGAGTTCTTCGTCGGAAAGGTCCTCGAGAATGATTTCATCGTCTGCCATATTGGGGTTCCTCGGTTCCTGGCACAGTCGCGCGAAATTTTCAGACGCGTCGATCAATCCATAGCGTTCGATCTCTAAAAATCTGTTTTTGAAAGCGACGTCGCATATGACAAAAAGCGACGAGACGGCAGCTTCTTTCGGTGCCTGCATATTCTTAACAAAAACAATATATTCGCGCCACGCGGTTTTTCGCGTCCTGTGGTCGCTTCTCGGTAGTGTTCGAGTTGCGCCACTCCTTGGCGCATTGAGACCCGCAAGGCCCCCGATGCTTGGTAGCATTAGGACCAATTGATGCTTGAAGGCGCAAAAAGTGATGCGCGGGAGAGGAAAAGCGAATGAGCGACGTGACAGATCAGGGTGAAGGCGGCGGCCGCCGCGCGCGTGGTGAGGGGCGGGGAGCGGCGGCGCGGCGTGCGTCGCGCACCGGCGGCGGTCCGGGACCGTCTCTGCCCTACATCCAGCGCAAGATTCGCGAATACGAGGTTCTGGACGAGGAAGGCTTGCAGCTCATCGAGCGCAATGCCGATACGATCCTGGAGGAAATCGGCATCGAGTTCCGTGATGATGCCGAGGCGCTCGAACTCTGGAAGCAGGCCGGCGCCGACGTGCGCGGCCAGCGCGTGCATTTCCCCAAGGGTCTCTGCCGCGAACTCCTGAAGACCGCTCCATCCGAATTCACCTGGCATGCGCGCAACCCGGAACGCAGCGCTCAGGTCGGTGGCAAGGCGACAATCTTCGCCCCGGTTTACGGCCCGCCCTTCGTGCGCGACCTCGAAGGCGTTCGCCGCTACGCGACGATCGAGGATTTCCGCAATTTCGTGAAGCTCGCCTATATGGCGCCGTCGATGCATTCGTCCGGCGGCACGGTCTGTGAGCCGGTCGATATCCCCGTCAACAAGCGTCACCTCGATATGGTCTACAGCCATATCAAGTATTCCGACAAACCCTTCATGGGCTCGGTCACGGCGCCGGAACGGGCGGAAGACACGATCGCCATGGCGAAGATCGTCTTCGGCGACGACTTCGTCGAAAACAACTGCGTCACGCTCAACCTCATCAACGCCAACTCGCCGATGGTCTTCGACGAGACCATGGTGGGGGCGCTCAAGGTCTATGCCCGCCACAACCAGGCCTGCGTGCTTTCGCCGTTCATCCTGTCGGGCGCCATGAGCCCGGTGACGGTGGCCGGCACGCTCACGCAGATTCTCGCCGAAGTTCTCGCCGGTGCCTCGTTCACCCAGCTTATCCGCAAGGGCGCGCCGGTGCTGTTCGGCACCTTTGCCGCCTCAATCTCGATGCAGTCGGGCGCGCCGACCTTCGGCACGCCGGAGCCGTCGCTGGTCTCCTACGGTGCTGCCCAGCTCGCACGTCGCCTCAAGCTGCCCTTCCGTACCGGTGGTTCGCTCTGCGGCTCCAAGGTTCCGGACGCGCAGGCCGCCCACGAATCGGCCAATACGCTCAACATGACGCTCCTGGCCGGCACCAACTTCGTGCTGCATGCGGCCGGCTGGCTCGAAGGCGGTCTGATCTCGTCCTACGAGAAGTTCATGATCGACCAGGACCAGCTCGGCATGATGCAGAAGATGGCCGAAGGCGTCGACCTCTCGGAAAACGCCCAGGCGCTCGACGCGATCCGCGAAGTCGGTCCCGGCAGCCACTATCTTGGTTGCGCCCATACCCAGGCGAACTTCCAGACCGCGTTCTACCGTTCGCCGCTCGCCGACAACAATTCCTTCGAGCAGTGGGAAGTGGAAGGCGAAAAGCGCATCGAGCAGCGCGCCAATGCGCTCTGCCGCAGCTGGCTGGAACACTATGAGGCGCCTTACCTCGATCCCGAAATCGACGAAAAGCTGAAGGCGTTCATCGCCAGCCGCAAGGACTCCATGCCGGACGCTTTCACCTGAAAGGGTCCCGAGCGAGCCAGGGAGCAAGGCGGCGCGGCGCAGGTGGCCGATATGATCCAGAAAGAGGTCTGGCGCCCGCATTACGAACATCAGGGGCCGAAACCGAAATGACGGTACCCTCCGCGACAGCGGACAAGATTATCGAGACGGTCCGTGCGGCACTTCAGCCGCACGGACTTTTTTTGCGCGGAACGGTGAATTTCTCGTCGGCTGAGGCCGCTCCGCTTTTGGCCGACGGCCGGCGTGCCGCAAGCGTGGTGCTGATCGGCAATATCGGCGGCTCGCTCTGGCGACCCTTCAGCCGCTGGCGGGATGGATTGCCGGATCGTGGCGGTGCCGATCCGCTCGACACCTGGTCAAAGGCGGTGATCCAGCCGATCGCCGCTGCCTGCGATGCCACCGCCTATTTCCCATCCGATCCGCCCTGGCAGCCCTTTCAGCAATGGGCGATGCGGGCGGAGGGCCTGGGGGCGTCGCCACTGGGCATCCTCATCCATCCGCGCTACGGGCTCTGGCATGGCTATCGCGGTGCGCTGGCTTTTGACAGGCCACTTCCGGAGACCGGCGAGCGCGCGGCGGGGCACCCTTGCGACCGCTGCACGGCCAAGCCCTGCATCGCCGCCTGTCCGGGCAGCGCACTCACTGACGAGCGTTTCGATGTCGGCCTCTGTCGTGGCCATCTCCGCGGCGAAGCGGGCAGGGCAGGTTGCCTCTCGTCCGGCTGTCTTTCGCGCAATGCCTGTCCCGTCGGTGCTGGCTATCGTTACCCCGAAGGACAGCTCCGCTTCCACATGGCGGCACTCAGCCTCTAGTGCGATGGTCTCAAGTGAGATGCTCTATGCTCAAAGTGCTGGAGCGGGACGACGTGCCCTCGGTCTTCCGCTCTCGTCGTACTAACCCACGAGAATCGATCACCTTTATGATTGGCGATCGCCAGCCCCAAGATCATGGTGGTTTCAGCAATCCGGTTCGTTGCGCCGCTCGCAAAGATGGTGGAAATCTCCAAAATGACTAAAATTGGAGATGTCTTGGAAAGATAATATTATCGAATTTACACCGATCTGGACGGCGTGGCGTTGGAGTCCATCGTATGAGAGGCAGCCCAGTCGTATCCGTGAGTAACTATCCTCCGCACCTGTCGCGCGAGGACGTAGAAGCGCAGATCTCTCGTCTCGACAGCATTCACGCCGCAAACAGCCAGATCCTCGAGGAAGCCTTCAAGCGCTTGCTGGCGATTGGCGCCGGCCATGCCGCCGTCATTGCCGCCTGCATCACCGGCTTTGATGCGCTGGTGGACCGTTCGGTGCTTTCCGGTGGTTTCCTTCCCGATGCGATCGACATCTTGAGGAAGTTCGCGCTGACCGTCAGCGCTCTTGGCCTGTTTCTCACTTTCCTGGCGATCGGCAACAATTTCAGCGAGGTGCAGAAGGAAGCCAAGCGCCACGCGGTGAAACTCGCGACAACGCTGAGAGAAAAGCGCCTGCTGCTGTCACTGTCGCAGGACGTGCTCAATCGCGATCCCAAATCCTATGTGCTCGCAGGCGTCGGCGGCTTTGCCTGCCTTTGCGTGATCTTCGGGCTGGCGGCCGTGGCCGGATGTTATGGGTTGGTTATCGCTCTGGGGATGATTGCGGGCGGTTAGCGGCAAGCGCGAGATGCCGCAGCGGCCCTGCGCCAGAACCGCCGCAATCTCGGGCATGCTTGGCGTCTGATTCGATTGGACCTTTCGCCATGCCGCTATTTCCAAAACCCTTTCTCGTCGGTGCCGTTCTTTCGGCCGGTCTTGCCGGGCCCGCGTTCGGCGCCTGCCGCGATGTCAGCCATCTCGGCCAGGACTATGTCGCCTGCAGCTTTGATCCCGCGACGAGCGATATCCGCCTCTACAACAAGGACCAGGCGGGCGTGCCCTTCCGCTCTTTCCGGGCGCTGTCGCTCGAACTGCGCCATCGCGACGAGTATATGAGCTTCGCCATGAACGGCGGCATGTATCACGACGATCTGTCGCCGGTCGGCTTGCATGTCGAGGAGGGGCGCGAGCAGGCGCCGCTCAACACCAATACCGGCTGGGGCAATTTTCATCTGCTGCCGAACGGGGTGTTCTATGTCGATAGCGGCAAGGCGGGGGTGATGGCGGCGGATGCCTATCGCGATGCCAAGCTGACGCCGCGGTTTGCCACGCAATCCGGGCCGATGCTGGTCATCGACGGCAAGCTGCATCCGCGCTTCCTGCCCGACAGCACCAGTTACAAGACCCGCAACGGCGTCGGCGTGACGCGCGAAGGCGAGGTGGTTTTCGTCGTCTCGAAGCGTCCTGTGCGCTTCCACGATTTCGCGACGTTGTTTCGCGATACTTTGGATTGCCCCAACGCGCTCTTCCTCGACGGTACGATCTCCAGCGTCTATGCGCCTGACATCAACCGTCACGACCGGCTGTTTCCGATGGGACCGATCATCGCTGTCGTCGGAAAATTTGCACGCTGACTTCCTTGGGCGCGGGATGCGGCCGCATTCTTTGTCATCCCGCCAAAAAAATCTTCCCTTCCACCCAAGGAATGGTTTGCCTGCAACGTCTAAGGTGCAAATGAGGTGAGGGCGGGCACGGATTTGGACGCTGAACTCGTCGAAAAGGCGGTAGGGGGAGACCGGCAGGCTTTTGGCCAGCTGGTCGAGCGACACTATGATTTTGTCCTTGGCGTCGCCTGGCGGTGGTCGGGCAATGTCTCGGACGCGGAGGACATCGCCCAGGATGTCTGCCTGCGGCTGGGGGCAGCCATTCGCGGCTTTCGCGGTACCAGCCGGTTTCGCACCTGGCTTTATACGCTGACGCTGAACGCCGCGCGCGACCATAGGCGGCGGCAGGTACGCGATAACAGTCGCATGCAGGCCTATGCCAGCGAGCAGTCGACGGCAGCACGCCTTGAGGATCCCGACGAGGAACAGCGCGAGGCGCTCTGGGCCGCAGTCCGGGAGCTGCCGGAAAAGCAGTGCGATGCGGTGCTGCTCGTTTATGCGGAAGGCTTGAGCCATGCGGCCGCGGCCGACGTGCTCGGCTGTTCGGAGGCAACGATTTCCTGGCATGTGCACGAAGCGCGCAAGCGCCTGAAGACATTGCTCGGCAAGGAGGCAGTGTGACCATGAGCGACGATTTCGAAAAGCTTGGCCGGATCAATCCGCCGAAGGCTTCGCCGGAAGCGCGCGCCCGGGCGCTTGCCTTGGCCATGCAGGCCTTCGACGAGGCCGAAGAAAATTCGAATGCCACCCAAGGATCGACCCAGCCTGTTCGTCAAAGCTCCATCTTCAACCGGATATGGAGCCCTATCATGAACCGGAAACTGCTTGCAGGATCGGCACTTGCCACACTCCTGGTCGTGCCCGCCGCCGCCTTCCTGACGTTCGAACTCACGCGCGACGGTGCGCCCTTCGGCGAGCATGCGCAGGAGATCGCGCTGAAGGATCAGCCGAAGCGGGAGGCGGAACCGCAGGCGGCCGCGAAGAAAGCGGCTGCAGACGCGTTTGCGCGCCAGCGGGAGGAAAAAACCGCGGCGGCGCCGGCTGCCATACAGGCCGAGCGCGAAGCTGCGGCGTCCGCGGAAGCTGATGCGGTTGCCAACCGCATGGCGAGCGACAGCGCCGCACCGCTTTCTGCCGTCGGTGCCGTGCAGCCGCAGATGACCTACCTGCCGGCACCCACGGTTCAGGAGGACCTGGTCGCCGCACCCCAGGAAAACCGCGAGCGCTTCGGCAAGGCCGAGAGCAATCCGGTGAAGAGCGCTGCGACCGACCCGGTCTCGACCTTCTCGATCGATGTCGACACGGCATCCTACGCCTTCGTTCGCCGCTCGCTGATGGAAGGGCAGATGCCGGAGCGCGACTCCGTGCGGGTCGAGGAGATGGTCAACTACTTCCCCTATGACTGGCCGCGGCCGGAAAGCGCCGGCGCGCCGTTCAAGGCGACGGTGACGCTGACGCCGACGCCCTGGAACGGCGGCACGCGGCTGATGCATGTGGCGATCAAGGGTTATGACGTCGTGCCGGCGGAAGCGCCGAAGGCAAACCTCGTCTTCCTGATCGACGTTTCCGGCTCAATGGACGAGCCCGACAAGCTGCCGCTCCTGAAGGGCGCCTTCCGGCTGCTGGTTGAGAAGTTGAAGCCGGAGGATACGGTCTCGATCGTCACCTATGCCGGCGATGCCGGTACAGTGCTGGAGCCGACCGCGGTCAAGGACAAGGCAAAGATCCTCGCCGCGATCGACACGCTTCAGCCGGGTGGCTCGACTGCCGGTGCCGAAGGCATCGATGCGGCTTACGCGCTTGCCGAGAAGGCTTTCGTCAAGGGCGGGGTCAACCGCATCATGCTGGCGACGGATGGCGACTTCAATGTCGGGCCGTCGAGCGACGAGGACCTGAAGCGGCTGATCGAGGACAAACGCAAGAGCGGCATCTTCCTGTCGGTGCTCGGATTCGGCCGCGGCAATTACAGCGATGCGCTGATGCAGACGATCGCCCAGAACGGCAACGGCACGGCCGCCTATATCGATACGCTGGCCGAGGCGCAGAAGACGCTGGTGGAGGAGGCGGGTTCCTCGCTGTTTCCGATTGCCAAGGACGTCAAGCTGCAGGTGGAATTCAACCCGGCCGCGATCGCCGAATACCGGCTGATCGGCTACGAGACCCGCGCCCTGAAGCGTGAGGACTTCAACAACGACAAGGTGGACGCCGGCGACATCGGCTCCGGCCACAGCGTGACGGCGATCTACGAGGTGACGCCGAAGGGCAGCCCGGCGGTGCTGAACGATGACCTGCGCTATGCGACGGCAGAGAAGCCGGCGGCTGAAGCAACAGGAAACAGCGGCGAACTCGCCTTCCTGAAGATCCGCTACAAGAAGCCGGATGGAGACAAGAGTGAGCTGATCACCACGCCGGTGACCGAGGCGAATGCCGTACCGGCGCTCGCCGACGCCTCCGAGGACGTCCGCTTCTCCGTCGCGGTTGCCGCCTTCGGACAGAAGCTTTCGGCTGTCTCAGCACTCGCCGACTATTCCTATGACTCGGTGATCGATCTCGCCGCTGCAGCCAAGGGCGCCGATCCGTTCGGTTATCGCGCCGAGTTCGTCAATCTGGTGCGGCTGGCGAAGGGCCTGGGCGGTTCTGGGAAGTGAGTAACGCGCTCATCCATGCGGTGAGGGTAGTTGCCCCTCATTCGCCTGCCGGCACCTTCTCCCCGCAGGCGGGGAGAAGGAAGCAAGCGGCGACACCTTCGTCCAGGCTGTGATTGTTCAATAGAAACATTGAGGTTTGCGCCGGAGGAACGCTGCGGTTTGAACTGAGGGTGCGCCCAGCGGCTCTCTCCCCACCTGCGGGGAGAGATGTCCGGCAGGACAGTGAGGGGCGTCGGGCGCGAGCGTTGCGCCACGCTCGTGCCGGCGCGTGGTGAAGAGGGGATGGTCGTTGTCGCGCCGCCTTTCGACCCGAACGCTCAAGCCTTCGGAAAAGCGCGGTCCAGGCCGCCGGATTTCGAGAGACCTGCCTTGAACGCCTGGTAGGCGGCATGCTGGCTGGAGCGGCCGGCTTCCATCAGGCGCATCTGCAGGCGGGCCGGAGCTTCGCTGCCGAGCCACTGGCCGAGCTTTTCCAGCCGCAGCGAGTTGAGGAACTTGGCCTCGGAGCCAAGGTCGAGGTGGCGGTAGAGGCCATCCATCAGCCGCTCGTCCTGCTCCGGATTTTCCATCAGCAGACGCAGGAAGGACTGGTCGGCCTCGCCGAAGGCGCCGAACTTTTCGGCGACGGTGTCGCGGTCGGGAAAGGAGGCTGGGCCGGCGTTCATGTAAGTCTCCCGTCTGCGTTTGCGACCGCGCCGCGCGTTCAACGAGACGCACATGGGTCGCGGTAGCACCTTGAATTGCTGCATGTTTTCGTCCCGTGACCGGGTACGAACAGGTGCGCAACGAATCTTCCTGTCATCGGGGATAGGCCAGCCGCCATCGGTGCGCAAGCGGCAGCGCATATGCCACTATTCAACATTTTGTCCAATATTGACAATAAGTCTATATTGGACAATAAGCGGCGCATGACCATTGCACCCGCCTTCGCCTCCATCCTCGCCACGCATGCGCCCACGGCCGCTGCGATCAGCGCTTTGCTTTACCCACATGGGGAAGTGGTGCTGCATGATCTCAAGGTCGGCACGATCGCGGGGCTCTGGAACTGTTTTTCCGGCCGCGCCGTCGGCGAAGATTCGCTGATCGAGGAGGAGTTCGCGGCCCTCGGCAGCGCCGAGGCGGTGCTCGGCCCCTACGAGAAGACCGGCGCGGACGGTCGGCGCTTCAAGTCGATATCGGCGGTGTTACGCGACGGAGCGGGCGAAGCGGTCGGCCTCCTCTGCATCAATCTGGACATGTCGATGATCGACCAGGCGGTGAAGCTGCTTTCTGCCTTCGCAGGCGCCGAGCAGCCAAAGCCGCAGGCGCTGTTTTCGCGCGACTGGCGCGAGGAGATCAACGCGACGCTGCATGGCTGGCTGAAGGAGCGGGGGCTGGCGCTTGCGGCCCTGAAGCGCGGCGATCGCGTGGCATTGGTCGCAGCCCTCGACGAACGCGGGCTGTTCCAGACGCGCAACGCCGTCGATCACCTCGCAGGCCTCATCGGCGCCTCGCGCGCCTCGATCTACAATTACCTCGCTGCCGCCCGCGGCGAGGCGCCCTGACTGAAACACGCATAAGCCGGACGGATACCGCTTTGCGCGTCTCCGGACTTGCCAGCCCCATAACCGTTCGCGTGCGCCTCAGCCGCGAGAGGAGGACTTTCATGACGACCTTGCCCGATTTCCGGCTCGAAACCCATTTCTCCCGCTGGGAGTTCAGCGCCCGCCACCATATGACCGCGAGCGACAGCCAGACGACAAGCATGCGCGACCTTCTGGCGCTTGCCGACGACGAGGATCGCACCGCCTGGGACAACATCGCGCTCGGTTATACCGAGACCTATGGTGCACCGGCGCTGCGGGCGGCGATCGCCGCCACCTATGAGGGGCTTTCGGCTGCTGACATCCTTTGCTTTGCCGGCGCGGAAGAGGGGCTCTATTGCGCCATGCTGGCGCTGCTCGGGCCGGACGACCACGCGATCGTGACGGTGCCGAACTACCAGTCGATGGAGACCCTGCCGGTGACGATCGCCGGATCCGTGACCGGCGTGCCCCTTCGCCCCGAGAACAACTGGCGGCTCGATATCGCCGACGTGCGCGCGGCCTTGCGCCCCAACACGAAGCTGATCTGCGTCAACTTCCCCAACAATCCGACCGGTGCGATCGCCGACCAGGAAACCTTCGCGGCGCTTGCCAAGCTCTGCGAAGAGCGCGGGATCCATCTCTTCAGCGACGAGGTCTATCGCGGGCTGGAGCGTGACGCCTCGCTGCGCCTGCCGCAGGCGGCAGAACTGTTCGAGCGCGGCATCTCGCTCAACGTCATGTCCAAGGCCTACGGACTTCCCGGCCTCAGGATCGGCTGGATCGCCTGCCGCGACCATGCCCTGCTCGAGCGCATGGAGAAGATGAAGCACTACCTGTCGATCTGCAATTCTCGGCCGTCGGAAGTGCTGGCGACGATCGCGCTCAAGGGGCGTGCCGTTATCCTTGATCGCAACCGGGCGCTGGTTTCAGCCAATCTCGAAAAGCTCGGCGCTTTCTTTGCGGAATTCCCGCACCTCTATGAGTGGCGGGCGCCGGATGGCGGCTGCGTCGGCTTTGCCCGCTACCTGGGTGCCGACGGCGTCGAGAACCATTGCCGGCGGCTGGTAGAAGAGGCTGGCGTTCTGCTTTTGCCATCGAGCCTCTTCGTGTCCGATCTGCTGCCGGTCGCGACCGATCGCTTCCGCGTCGGTTTCGGTCGCAGGGATATCGAGATCGGGCTCGAAGCCTGGCGCAGGCATCTGACCGGGGCCGCTACCCCCACCTGAGACACTTTCAACGCCGACCGATGTTGGGCGTGGTCACATTTGGTCTCGCTTCGCTTGAAGCCGTCGGATCACGGTCGTCACGGCAGGACGGGCCCCGATGCCTCGGTATGGCCCGTTTGCTGCCCGGAAATTGCACAGGTGTGGATATAGACAGGCGGTACGTGGCCCGAACGGTAAGGCCGTGTTAACGGAACCGCCCCGCCTTTCGAGTATTTCCCCACTGATGCATTACAGACCCGAAATTGATGGACTGCGCGCGCTAGCCGTGGTCCCAGTTCTCCTGTTCCATGCCGGTTTCGGCGTCATGACCGGCGGGTTTGCCGGTGTCGACGTCTTCTTCGTCATCAGCGGTTTTCTGATCACCTCGATCATTCATCGCGAAATCCGCGATGGCAGCTTCAGCATCATCAGTTTCTACGAGCGGCGCGCGCGTCGGCTGGCGCCCGCGCTCCTGTTGGTCTGCGCCGTCTCGATCCCCTTTGCCGTCATGTGGATGCTGCCGGAGGAGCTCAACAATTTCGGCAAGAGCCTCTATGCGGTGAACTTCTTCGCCTCGAACTTCCTGTTCTGGGATCAGACGGGATATTTCGAGCCGAGCACAGACCTGATGCCGCTGCTGCACACCTGGTCGCTGGCGGTCGAAGAGCAGTTCTATCTGATCTTTCCACTGCTCCTCCTGGGGCTGCGCCGTACATCTGCGGCCACCGCCCTGAAGGTGGTTCTGGCGCTCGTCGCCTTGAGCTTCGCCATGACGCAGCTTCTGGCCCGCGTCGACCCGGCGGCGAATTTCTACCTTCTGCCGAGCCGCTTCTGGGAACTTGGCATCGGTGCGGCCCTTACGCTTGCGGGCGCCGATCGGGTCGATCTGCCAAGAGGCCGCCGCGAACTGTTCTCGTGGCTCGGCCTTGCGGCAATCATCGCGAGCTATCTATTCGTGCCGGAATCGGCCTTCTATCCCGGCTGGTCGACGGTGCCCGTGGTGCTCGGTACGGCGCTCATCCTTGCCTTTGCCCGCCGCGACACCACAGTCGGCCGGCTGCTGTCGCTGAAGCCGCTCGTCGCAATCGGCCTCATCAGCTACAGCCTCTACCTCTGGCACCAACCGGTCTTCGCCTTCGCGCGGCTGAGGGCGATCGACGATATCCCGGCCGAGGGTTACGCGCTGCTGATCGCGCTCTGCTTCGCGCTTGCCTATCTCAGCTGGCGCTTTGTCGAGCAGCCCTTCCGCAAGCCCGCGCGCATCGGCCGCGGCGCCGTGTTCGGCGCGACGTTCGCCGCCGGATCGGCGGCGATCGCGTTCGGCTTCGGCTTCGATGGTTCGGACGGACTGGTTTCCCGTAACCGCGAGCTCGCGCAGCTGACGCAGCCGAGCGTGGGGCTCGGCAAGAAGTGCGATGCGGTTGCCGATCTCACCTGCGCCACGAGCCGGAAGCCGGAAGTCGCGGTCTGGGGCGATTCCTTTGCCCGCCATCTCGTCGATGGCGTCATCGCCTCCAAGCCGGATGTGCGGCTGGTGCAGCTTGCCAAGAACAATTGCGGCCCGTTGCTGAACCTGGCGCCCGTCGTTCCCCGGCTCGGTCGCAACTGGCCGCAGGATTGCGCGCGCTACAATGACGACGTTCGCCGCTTTCTGCTCGCCAACCGGTCGATCCGCTACGTCATTCTCTCCTCGCAGCTCAGCCAGTACCTGCGGCCGGAGACGGTGCTGGTCGATGGCCGCAAGGAAATGCCGTCGGAAATCAACCGTCTCAGCGATGGCCTGCGCACGACACTCGCCTGGCTGGAGGCCAACGGCTTCGAGGCCGTCTTCGTGGCACCGACGCCGCATGATGGTCGCGATACGGGGCTCTGCGTTGCCAGGGCGCGGCTCCTCGGCGAGCCGGACCAGCGCTGCGAGCCGGCGCTGAAGGACGTGCACAAGTATGATCAGGACGTCTTGAAGGTGGTCGCCGATATCGCCGACGAATACCCGGTCGTGAGCTTCATGAACTATCTGTGCGATGCCGATAGCTGCAAGGTCGAGGACAAGGGCGTCTCGCTCTTCGAGGACTTCGGGCATTTCTCCGCGCAAGGGTCCCGCCAGATGGGACGCGCCTTCGACTTCTACCGGGCCTTCACCGAGGCGGCGGAGCGCGACATCCTCTCATGGCGTGAGACCGGCCGCCTGCCGCTCTTCGGCAGTGCCGATCTCTAGCGGCGTAGGCCGTCGACCCATCCAGAAAAGCAAACGCCCCGGATCAAATGTACCGGGGCGTTCGTCTGTGGTTTGCCTTGTCGTGCGGATCAGGCGCGGCGGCTGCGGCGCTCGCGGGCAGGTGCCGCGGCCGTTTCGTTTGCGGTCTTGTTGCGCAAGGGGCCGATCTTCTCGATGATCAGGTCCAGCGTCGGGCGTTCGCGGCGCACGTGCTCGTCGAGTGCCACGCGCATGGCGGCGAGATGGCCGCAGGTGGTGCCGCAGCAACCGCCGATGATCCTGGCGCCGGCATCGGCTGCAAGGCGCACATACTCGGCCATCAGCGGCGGCGTGCCGGAATAGTGGATCTCGGAGCCGCGGAATTCCGGAATACCGCAATTGCCCTTGACGATGACGGTCGCGTCGGGTGCGGCCTCAGTCATGTCAAGCAGCGAGGAGAGAATGTCCGAAGCGCCGACGCCGCAATTGGCGCCAACGGCCACCGGGCCGTCGCCTAGGTCGCTGGCAACGCCGTGGATATCCTTGGGGTGCAGGCCCATCATCGTCTTGCCGGCAGTATCGAAGGAGCCGGTATAGACGTAAGGCAGGCCCACCTTGGCGGCGGCTTCCGCGGCAGCGCGGATTTCGTCCGGCGAAGACATGGTCTCGATCCAGGCGACTTCGGCGCCGCCGGCCTTCAGGCCTTCGATCTGCTCGACGAAGGCGGCAACCGCATCTTCGTAGGAGAGCGCGCCCAGCGGGATCAGCAGCTCGCCGGTCGGGCCGACGGAGCCGGCGGTGATGACCTTGCGCGGTGCCTTGTCGGCGACAGCGCGGGCGATCTCGGCGGCGCGCTTGTTGAGTTCGTGCACGCGATCCTGGGCGTAGTGCAGTTTCAGGCGGTGGCGGGTGCCGCCGAAGGTGTTGGTGAGGATGATGTCGGCGCCGGCGTCGACGAAATCCTGGTGCAGCTTGGTGATGTTCTCCGGCTTCGTCTCGTTCCAGAGCTCAGGCGCTTCGCCGGCCTCCAGGCCCATGGCGAAGAGCGAGGTTCCGGTGGCGCCATCGGCGAGAAGCACGCCTTTTTCGGCGAGCAGAGCGGAAAGGGCATTGGATGCTGCGGTCATCGGTTTTTCCCGGCTAGAATGGATTGCAACAAGATATAAAGATATCTTTATGTCTTGGCAAGCGTTCAGCGATGGGAGGCTGACGGTTCGGCGCGCATGCTCATGCGGCCGGCGAGCCCGAGGCCGAAGACTGCGAGCGCCGTCAGCAGCCACATCGGGTCGGCGCGGTTGAGGAAGAAGCTCTCGAGCATGGCGTTATAGGTCATGAGGATCACCACCATGACGCAGAAGTCGGCGAAGATGCGCGCCTGCGGGCGGCGATAGGCCCGCGCATAGTCGAAGAGCGGTTTGACGAAGAGCAAAGCGGTCATGAGGATGCCGCCGGGCAGGCCGAACATCAGCACCGCGTCGAGATAGCTGTTATGACCGGTGACGATGCCGCGCACGTCCCAGCTCGCCTCGAAATTCGCTTCCATGCCCATGATGACGGGCGAGAGCCAGAAACTCGCATAGCCCTGGCCGAACCAGGGGCGCTCGGCGATGCTGGCGCTTGCGAATTTCCAGATGTCGTCGCGACCGGTGAAGGTCGCGTCGTCGATCAGCGCCTTGGTGATCGAAAGCAGCGTGTCGGAATAGATGGTGCCGAGCGTCAGGCCGAAGACCAGCACTGACATGGCGAGGTGGGCGAGGATCATCAGCCCGGGGCTGCGCACCGCGCGACCGGCAAAGACGAGGCCGATCGCGATCGGCAGGAAGCCGATCGTCGTCTTCGAGCCGGTGTGCAGCACGAAATTGGCCGCAAGCAGCGTGATTGCCCAGCCGCGAAGCGGCGCGCCGGCGCGCAGGCAATAGATGCCGAACATGCAGAGGATGGAGAAGACCGGCGCCGAGACGTTCTTGTGCAGCAGGTGGCCGCGCCAGAAGCCGGCATGCCAGGGCTCGTCGCCGAAGGCCGAATGGATGGCACGATCCGGCGCCACGAAGAGTGCCGCATAGTCGATCAGGATCAGGAGCAGGATGGCGTTGGCGCCGGCATTGACGAAATCGCGCTCGCTGCGCGGCAGCACCAGCACACCCGCCACCATGATCATGGCGATCAGGCTCAGCGTCAGGCCGCGGGCGGAGGCCGCCGGATCATAGGATTGCAGACAGGAGAGATAGGCGATGGCGAAGATCGCGATCCAGCTTGGCGAGACGAGCCGCGCCAGGATACGCCTGTCGACCGTGAGCAGCATG